>JBQCJB010000464.1:0-2223 GCA_051953155.1 Aureliella sp.
CTGGGCCCTGATGGACGATCGTCTTGCCCATCGCTTGCCAGCACGGTTGCAAGGCTTCGACAACATCCGCGTCGCCGCCGATCATGATCGACAATCGAGCTTCGCGTGCGCCGATGTCGCCGCCGGAAACCGGCGCATCGACGGCGTGCACGCCTTTGGCTAGCGCCGCTTCGTAGATCTCGGCTGCCAGCGATGGTTCGCTGGTCGTCATATCGACCAAGATCTTGCCAGGGCTGGCCGCGGACAATGTGCCTTGCGGGCCGAGCGTCACCTCGCGGACGTCGCGCGGGTAACCGACGATCGTGAAGATGACGTCGGCTTTCTGGGCGACTTGCGCGGGAGTCGCGACAAGTTCCGCTCCCGCGTCGACCAAATCTTGAGCTTTGGCAGGCGTGCGGTTGGCCACGACGCAGTGAAAGCCAGCCCGGAGCAAGTGGCCGCACATGCTCTTGCCCATTACGCCGGTGCCGATCCAGCCAATGGTCGTCTTGGCAGGGGAAATCTCGAGCTGCGCCATCGGTTACGCCTTTACCGTCGATTCGGCGATGGCCTGGGCAATCGCCGAGCAGAGCGCCGGCAGGTTCGCGGGGGTCATGCCGGCGACGTTCATGCGACCAGTGCCGACCATATAGATCGCTTTCTGGGCCTTCAGCCAATCCACCTGCATCGGCGTCAGCCCGCTGTAGGAGAACATCCCCTTTTGATTGAGCAGGAAGGAGAAATCTGTCTCACAGCCGGTCGCGCGCATGCCGTCGACGAAGCTGTGACGCATTTTGTGAATGCGTTCGCGCATACCGGCCAGTTCCGTCAGCCATTCCTGCTTCAGTGCGGTATCGCCCAGGATCGTCGCGACCACGGCCGCGCCATGCCGGGGTGGATTGGAGTAATTGACGCGGACGGCTTGCTTCAATTGGCTGAGCAAACGTTCGGCGCTATCGCGCGTCGGACTGGCGCCAAAGAGCGCGCCGACGCGTTCGCTATACAACCCAAAGTTCTTGCTGAACGAACTGCAGACGAAGTACTCGCTATGATGCGCCGCGATCGCATGCAGCGCAACCTGGTCCTCGCTCGGGCCATCGCCAAAGCCTTGGTAGGCAAAGTCGAGAATCGGCAGCAGCCCGCGCTGGGCCGACAGTTCGGCGATCTCGTTCCACTGTTCGAATGTCGGGTCGATTCCAGTCGGATTGTGGCAACAAGCGTGCAGCACGATCGCATCGCCGGCGCGGGCCTCGCGCTCGAGCGTGTCGATCAGGCCGGACATGTCCAGCGACGTCTTGTCGGCTGCCAGGTACGGGTAGACCTGGCTCTCCAGCCCGGCCCGCTGAAAAATGCCCAGATGGTTGGGCCAGGTCGGATTGCTGAACCAGACGCGCATCCGCGGAAAATGGACTGCCAGAAAGTCGGCGGCCACGCGCAGAGCCCCGGTGCCGCCCGGCGTCTGCACGGCAGCGACTCGTTCCAGCGGCGCGATCGATCCGAGCGCCAGTTCGCCGGCCAGTCGAGCAAAATCCTTCAGCCCGTCGATTCCCAAATAGCCCTTGGTCGTTTCCGAGGTCAGCAAGCGGGCTTCGGCCTTTTTGACCGTATCGAGGATGCATGTCCGACCCTGCTCATCCTGATAGACGCCAATCGTCAGATTGATCTTTCCGGCTCGCGGATCCTTCTGAAAGGTCTCGCCCAGCCCAAGGATCGGATCGGGAGGAGCCGCCGCAATGGATTCGAACATAGCGCAATTAAACCTCAATTGGTAACTTCAAAAACCGCCGTGCGTGAGGGGCGTGCGAAATCATTGTCATCAACTTTCCAAGTCTGACAACTATCGAGCCATCCATTTTGCCCGGCCGTCAGCGCCCCTCGGCACCTGGTTCGATCGCGACTTTCAGCCCCTCGCGCACGATGGATAGACCGGCTTGAGCCGCCAAACGTTCGAAGATCGCGTCGACGCTCTCTCCGCGGGCTTCGACCGTCACCAGGGCCATTTTCTGAGTGCTGCTGAGCGACGGTGCCCAGGTGACTTCCATTCCCAATTGCCGCGCCATAGCCGCGATGACCGCGGCGACCGGCTGGTCTGTAATTTTGGCGAAGGTGATCCGCTGGCCGGCCAGCGGGTCGGACTGCGTAGCCGGCGGCCCGCCCGCCTGCCCGCCCGCGCCAGCTCTCCCCGGCCGCGCCGAACCTGCCGGCCGCGGTCCGCCGGAACGGGAAGCCATGGAGCCAGAGGCA
>JBQCJB010000465.1:0-3986 GCA_051953155.1 Aureliella sp.
GAGTAACAAGAACGCCCCCAAATGCACCGACAGGGCTCCATAGAACACGGCGCTGCTGGGCGTCGGACCTTCCATTGCCCGCGGCAACCAGCCGGAGAAGGGAATCAATGCCGACTTGCCCGCCGCCGCGACCAGCAGCAGCGCCCCGACCAGCAGCGCCTGCCCGCTCGTCAGATCGACTGGCGCGTGCCCAGTGGGCCAGTGGTCTGGCCCCATCAACTTGGCAAAATCCCCTTCGCCGGTGAAATGATGCAGCGCGACGGCGGCTGTCAAAAAAGCCGCGTCAGCGATGCGGTATACGGCCCAAACGCGCATGCCGTTCCGCACCGGCGCCGGGCGGTCCTGGAAATACGCCACCAGTAGCGCACTGGACAATCCGACCAATTCCCAGCCGACGAACAACGTTTCGATCGTGCCAGCCAGGGATGCGAATATCATCCCGACCAGAAAGATCGCAAACTGAATGAAGAAGCGAAAGTAGCCCGCGTCGCGATGCAGGTACACATTGGCAAACGCGCCGATCGTCCCACACAAGACGAACGAAAGCAACGACATCGGCACGCTCAGCCGGTCGAACTCGAACTTCAAGTGAAAACGAAACGGCGGATGATGTTCCGCGCTCAATTGTGTCAGGTCGACCGAGGCCAGCTGGCCGATTTCGATCGCCACGTCGCGACTACCGCTCGCCAACATCCACGCCAGCACGCCCAGATTTGCCAGGAACCCGAGCGAGACCAGCAACTTGGTCAGATACCCAATCGTCTCTTCCGCCATCCGAACTCCAAACAAGGCAGGCAGCCCGAGCAGCGCCAGTAGTAGGACCGGTGCACAGACGACCACAAAGCCCAGGAAGTTTGGCAGCGCCGAAAAGTCCATCATCACGTTCAGTGTCTTAAGTTGCGTTAGGTATCGAGCGATTGGCGGCAGTGTGGGCCGACTCGGTGGCAAGCAAGGCGGCTTCGACGCGGGCAAATCCGAGGTTTCCCCGCCACCCTCGATACCACTGGGCCGAAGTTGCTACGCGTGGCAGTTCGGCATCCAGCGGATGGTAGGGCTCGAATTTTCCGTGGCGGTAAACCGATAATTGGGGCGACTGTGGGTCGAGAACCGCTAAGCGGACCCAGTCGTTGCGGATCAGCGCGGCGATCGACGCATTGCGTTCCATGACCGATTCGACGGCCGCCGGCGGCGCCTCGATGACGAACAGCAACCGCAGCGGCTCGTGAATCTCCGTCATCTGCGCGCTGAGCCCCGTGCGCAGGTCGCTGGCGGCTCCCTTCATCACGCCCAGCAGGGCGGTGATGTTATGCGGCAGCTTCGATCCACAACCATAACCGCCTGGATCGACACTCGAAAAATAGTACTCGAGATTGATACCCGCGCAGACCGGGATAACCGCCTGCAAGATGCGGTTGAGAATGGACCACTGCTCATCGTCGAGCGTCGGATCGTAGGAGGTCAGAAAGCTGCGGCGGTCGAGGAACAAGCCGCGCGTCCGCGCGCGGCGCCCGACGATGCACAGCGCGTTGGTGGCGTGGTTGTACTCCGGACGAGCCTGGGCCAGATCTTCGGCCCGGCCCTCGACATGCCGCAAGGCTTCGCGAGGCGAAAGCGAAAGCGGCGCCGAAGCAAAGCGGCGCACGCGCTCGTGGGCGTTGCGCTGCCGGGCCTCATCAATCGCTTGCCGCACCTCGGCAAACACAACGCCTTGAGGCGGCGTCAATTGCTCCAGGTCGTAGTAGACGATCGATTCGTCGCAAGTGTTATGGAGTGCTCCGACAAACGCGGTCGCGTCGGGAATGGTTATGCCGCGGCGCGACAACTGGCTGCGAACCCGCGGATCATTGGCCATTTGCGCCAGAGCCCGAGCGTTGGGACCGCCCCTCCCGCCACCGCAGGCTCCGCAGTTGTAAGCCGACTCGTGCGGATTGTTCAAGCTGGACGAGCCATGGCCGATGACTAACACCAGGGGTGAAAAACGCAGCAGGCCCATGTCTTTCAACAATCGCTCGACAATGTCGACCATCTCGTCGACCGAAAACCCGATCGCGTCTCCTTCCGGGCCAGGCTCGGCGGCCAGGCGCTCCAGGTGCAGATGCGTCACCGGAGGTGGCTGGGTGAAGCGAGCCAACAATCCGCGCCCTCGGGCCGTCAGCCTCGGAAACAGGACTCGAGCAACCATTGCAACGGAGGCAACCGAACCGAGCAAGGCGGTCAGCATGCCCCCGACCAAACCGCGGCTGCCCACGTGCAGTCGATGCCGGGCTCTTCCGATCGCGCGCCGCGCGCCAATTCGTCGGCGTTCCAAATCGAGGAAGGTGACTGCGCTCGTCTCGGCCACATAATGCCGAGGTTTGATGTTGACCGGACACAGCGGTATGTAGCGGGCTTCGCCCAGGCCGCGGAAGGCCATCGGGACTGCATAGAATCCGGCGGCCCCGAACGTTTCAGCGTTGGGTTCAATTTCTTCCAGGTGCCGCCGGAACGATTCTTCGCGATCGTCCAGGCAACACACGACCTGAAATCTGGGTTTCTCGATCGACGACCAACCTTGGCTGGCTCTAACCGCGAGGGCGTCCAACGCGCTGGTCGCGTAGCGATACTCGTAGGCCAATTGAAAAACGCGCCGCCGACTGAGCGACGAAAAACTTTCGATCTCGCTGATGATCCGCTGCCACTGCGGATTGTCGAACTGGGCCAGCGTCGCCGGTGACCAACCGAGCAACTGGCTAATCTGAAATAGGGCGAAGGCTCGCCGGATGACCCAGTCGTCGGCCGGTGGCTGCGACGTGCTGATCAGCGGCTGGACGAGAGCCGCCGTCGTGGCTTGTCGGCCGACGATGGGCTCGGCGATCTCTGCGGCTGCGGCGCGGTCGATGAGCAACCGGACGGCTAAGAACTGCTCGAGGGTTCCAGGGGGCACAGGTCGCCCCGCCCAGACAGCGTTGCTCTCCAACTGCCACATCATGCCGGCCCAGCCGGGCAAGGCGAGTAGCGTCCGTTCGATGAACGCGTCGAAGTCTCGAGCCTCCACGCCCATGTCGGCCAGCGAACGCTCGATCGACTCGAGTGGCGTCAGATTCAACGCCCACTCTTCAGCCGCCAGACGCTCGACCCGTCGCTGCCAACCGATTGCCAATGAACGGTTCGCCGCAAACAGGTTGAGGAAGGCCCGGTAAAACCCCTCTTGTCGAGAAGGCATCGGCCAGCCGGCGAAGCCCTGATCGAGAAACGCGGCCGAGAGTCGAATCAGCAAGTCATGCGAAAGCAGATCCGGATCGCGTCCACTGGCCTGGACGATCCAGTCGCGCGGCCGGAGCCTGACTTGACGGCGGCCCGCTGACGGCTCGGCCACATGCGCCCCGCGTTGGCACAGTCGCCAAAGAAAGTTCAGCGTGAAGGCGTGCCAATGGTCCTGTGTCCAGTTCTCGATGCGCTCAAGCCCGAAATCTTCGAGCAGGCTTTGCAGCGCGGGGCCAAAGCGTTCATCGGCTAGCGCAGCGGGATCGCGATAGTCGCGCATCACGAGCCGTCTGGTCGCCTCGACCATGTTGGCTGCGCTGGCGGCCGAGACATCGGAGCGAAATTTTCTCAGGGCGTCGGTCTCGGCGACGAACCACCGCAGCTCGGCACTCGGTCCACTGGGTACCGGCCAGAGCAACATGCTCAGCTGCAGCTGGTAACGCGTCAAACCGCAGCCGAGACTCTCGCTGGCCCGCTCGCCTAAATCGTCCCGCAGCACCGCCTCGAGGTCGCTCGGCCGAATCCGCCCGCTGGCCAGTTCGTCCCGGTAGCGAGCCTCCGACAGATAGGGCTGGGCACCGTAGAGTGCCAGCCCCTCGAGCACGGCCTGATCGAACGTGTGATCTTCCAACGCGTGCAGCGTATTGTGATGCACGAACGCTGCGATCGGCCCTTGGCTCGGCAGAAAATGAGCCGCGTGGTCCAGTGCCTGCCGTACATAGTCGGCGACGAACAGCCCGCCG
>JBQCJB010000466.1:0-5443 GCA_051953155.1 Aureliella sp.
CGCTCGCGTGCTGAGCACGTTGAGCGTCCTGGAGGTGCGACGCTTGATCCGGCGACTCAGCGGCCAAATCGTCCAGCGGCTCTAACGGCCGACGAGTTTGTTAATACGGCTATCAGGTTGGAAGGGGTCGCAGCAGCAGCTGGTCAGGCAGCCAGCCTGTCAGCGGGCTGCGTCTTCGACCATCTGCGCGATGCGCCCGACGGCCAGGGCCAGCGATTGGGACGCCATCTTGAAATTCATGTGCCCCGAGACCTCTGGCTGGATCGAAACAAACAGTTCCGTGGCTCGCTTGAGCAGGCTCAACTTTTTGCGGGCCATCTTCAAGTAGGTCGCGCCATCGCCCGCGTCGAGCGCCGGTCCGAGGGCCAGCATGAAGTCGTACAAGTCGCGATGAACGCTGGCCAGTTCCTCGTCGTCTTTGACCTCTTCGGAGTGTTTTAAAAAGGTGCGAACCATCCAGACATGCGCGACTTCGGCATCGATGCTGGCCATCAATCGATTGGCATCTGTCGAAGCGTTTTCGGACATCGGAAACCCAGCGGCTAACATGGCGGCAACAGGCGGAAAGGGGTAGTATGGCATACACTAGCCGATAACCCGTAAGAGTTTAAGCCCCGGTCGCCGCGTATCGAGAACGCTGACAACGCACATGCCCGACTTGATTGCGCAAGGACCCCGACCACAGGATCGCTGGCGACGACCCCTGGCCTCCAGCCCGAATGAGTCGATCCTGGGACGCACGGCCGACGGTTGGGCAGTCCCTTGGGACGATCGCGTTTCGCGCAAACACGCGGCCCTGCGGTGGACCGGTCGAGCGCTGGAAGTTCGCCGCTTTGCCAATGCCCGGAACGCCATCTTCTATCGAGGCCAACAGCGCGATCAGTTTACGGTGCAGATCGGGGAACATTTTGTTATTGGGCAAACGACGTTCACGATCGTCGACCAACCGGTTCAGTTCGAACAAATGGCGGCGCCGGCTTTCGCCGAACAAACGTTCTCGGCGCACTTGCTGCGGCAGAGCCGTTATCGCGATGCCGATCGGCGAATTGAAGTTCTGGGCCGCGTTCCCGAGATCATTTCAGGCAGCACCAGCGACGAAGAACTCTGCGCCCGCATCGTCAACGTGCTGCTGCTGGGAATCGCTCAGGCGTCCTTCGTGGCGATCGTCAAACTGGGCGATCGCGCCGCACCGCACAAACTCGACCAGTCGGACAAGCACGCGATACAGCCGCCGGCGGAAAGCGATACCGAAAACGATCGGCAGTTGCCAACCGACGGTTTGCAGATCCTGCATTGGGACTCTCGCTCGCTGAGCGGTCAACAGTTCAAACCTTCAAGCCAACTGGTCAGCCGCGCGGTCCGTTCGCAGGAAAGCGTGTTGCACGTTTGGAACCGCACTCAGGGCTACGAAGCATTCACTCAGAGCGAGAACGTCGACTGGGCGTTCTGCACGCCGGTGCTGTCGGACGCCTGCCCAGGCTGGGCCATCTACGTGTCGGGTGATTTCGCTGGACCACCCTCGTCCTCCGGAGCAGCCAAGGGAGACGCCGAGGGCCTGCGCGATGATTTGAAATTTGCCGAACTGACCGCCACGACGCTCGGCGCGATCAAGCAAGTCCGCTCGCTCCAACAGCGGCAGGACAGCCTGCGTCCCTTCTTCGCACCTATCGTTCTCGAGGCCCTCAGTCAGCGCGAGCCGGACGAAGTCTTGGCCCCGCGCGAGACCGACGTATCGGTCCTGTTCTGCGACCTTCGCGGGTTTTCTCGCAACAGCGAAGAAGCCGCCGATCGCTTGCTCGACCTCTTGTCCCGCGTCAGCCGAGCCCTCGGAGTGATGACGCATCACATTCTGCATGGCGGCGGAGTGGTCGGCGATTTTCATGGCGACGCCGCTATGGGCTTCTGGGGCTGGCCAATCAATGATCCTCAGTCGATCTTGCATGCGTGCACGGCGGCCCTGGCGATTCGGCGAGAGTTCGACCAAAACTCCAATCAGGCAGATCATCCATTGGCTGGATTCCGCGCCGGTATCGGCATCGCTTCCGGCCCGGCCGTCGCTGGCCGCATCGGCACCATCGATCAGGTGAAGGTGACCGTCTTTGGTCCGGTCGTAAACCTCGCTTCGCGCCTGGAAGGCATGACCAAGCAACTGCAGGCCGCGATCTTGATCGACGAACCGACTGCCGAGTGGACGCGAAAAAATGTGCCGCGTTCCCAACTCCGCGTGCGACGGGTCGCCAAGGTTCGGCCCTACGGGATGCAGACTCCGCTGGTCGTCAGCGAGCTGCTACCGCCGAGCGATCAAGACAGCGTTCTGACCGATGCCCATCTCGAAGCCTACGAAATGGCGCTGGACCATTTCCTGGAGGGACGTTGGCCGGAAGCCTTTCGCTTGCTTCACCAGGTTCCCGCCGAAGATCAGGTCAAAGATTTCTTGACTGTGTTCATTGCCCAGCATCGCCGCACGCCTCCTCCGGACTGGGCTGGCGTCATCGAACTGCCGGCCAAATAGGCTGCCCCAGTGACCGTTGCCGGTCAATAGCTATCGCAAGTGGCATCGGCCCCTGATCGTTCAGCGGTCAGCCATTTGCCCTGCAAAATAATCTTGCTCTGTTCGCCAGGAAGGCTGTCTTTTGCAAGGGGAGACGTAGTTCTCTGCCGAGCCCACTAGCGGGACGACTGACGCCATAGAGCCGCGCCAGCATGAAAGTGCGCCGAGCGCGGACAGTTGCTCTCACGACGGTTTGGCATTCAGATTGCTTGATGGTGACGGCTGATGGTCGCCTGACCGAGCGCTAGCTCACTGAAAAGGAGTGTATATGCCACGCTTGAATGAACTGCAGTCATCGTATTCCACTGGCCACGTGTCGCCGACGCACAGTTGTGAACTGGCTGTTGAGGAGACACTGGTGCCTGATCGACGCTCCCGGCAATCCACTTCGCAAATGCTGGAAGATAAATTGCGCAGGCTGGCTAGTTTGCGGCGTGATGCCGGTCAGGACGAGCCGCGACCATTCTTGATCGCGCGACCGTAGATGTCGCTGAAAGCTTGCGACCCTGCTCTCGGGAGAAACGCGTTCCGTTGCACGAGCATTGACACGAGCACAGTCGATGCTGCTGCAATTAGTGCGAACACGATGCGAACACAAGTCATACAAGTGGTACAAGTACTCGATTGCTAGCGGTCATCTAAGATTCGCCCGCCGGTAGCGGTGGCCTTAGTGACGAATGTCCGCTAGCCATGGCGCTTTTTCCAGACTTGGGCTGGGCGTCTCTGCGCGCCGGTGCCCATTGCGGCGCGCGCGGCCGCGGAGCCTTTGCGGCCGATATTTCTGTCGCCGCAGAATTGCCACATCGGCCGGCGGTATTTCCGGGACGGTGTTAAGCTGTTGCATGACGCCCCAGCGGCCGGAGCGGCCGCAAGTGGTGGCGCTTTCGTAGCCTCGCTGGACAACTCGATGGTCAACTTAGAACAGTCTGCAACGGATACCGCCATTCGTCCCAGTCTCAGCGACCAGCACTTGCCGGAATCGCTCGGCGCAGCTGGGCTGGATGCGGTCGCTCGGTCCCTGGCCAAGTCGTTACAGATCGTTCCGCAGCGCGAATCGCGCCGCCGGCTGTCAGCGCGGCGCCGCAAGGAGATTCGCGACAGCCTCGAAAGTTCGGCAGCCACGATCCAGCGAGCCTATTCGGTCGCCAGCGAAATGGCGCGGGCCGGCGCGCCGCTGATGCCGGACGCCGAATGGCTGATGGACAACTACTACATCGTCGACGAGTTGATCCGCGACATCCGCGATCACATGCCGGCGGGCTTTTTGAGCGAGTTGCCGAGCGTCGCCAACGGCCGGCCGCGCGTCTATGAACTGGCCCGCGAACTGGTTGGCCACATCGACAGCGGTTTGGACGAAGAACTGATCGAACGCTTCGTCGGAAATTTCCAAACCGGCGAACTGCTCTCGATCGGCGAGACATGGGCGCTGCCCGTCATGCTCCGGCTCGCGCTGCTAGAACAGTTGCGGCGGTTGTCCGAGCAATTCCTGCACACCAGCCAGTGCCGTAGCGCAGTCACCGCATTGCTCGACCGGTCCGAGTCCCCATCGCACTTCGATCTGGATTTCACGTCGCTGACCGAATGCGGGCCGACGATTCTCGAGTTGAGCGAGCAACTGCGCGGCAAGGGGGAAGCTGGCACTGCGTCGCTGAAAGTGCTCGAGCGGCAACTGCAGAACATGGGTTGGGACTTGAACGAATTGGTCCGGTTGGAGCATCGACGGCAAGCCGCCAATCAAGTCTCGATCGGCAACGTGATCACCAGCATGCGCTTGCTGGCGACGCTCGATTGGGTGCAATTTTTCGAACACACCAATCGCGCCGAACAGGTGCTTCGCCGCGATCCGGCCGGCGTCTACACCGAGATGGATTTTCCCAGCCGCAATCGTTACCGGACGGTTATCGAACGGATTGCCAAGAGCATCCAGCGGCCGGACCATGTCGTGGCTGCCGACGTTTTGCAACTGTCCGAACAATACACCAGCAGCGGGCGCACCGATGAACCGCTGCGAGCGCATGTCGGCTATTGGCTGGTCGGACCGGGAACGTCCGAGTTCGAGCGGCTGCACGGCGTGCGCAGGCCGGCCAGGCGGGCGGTAGCCGAGACGATTCTGCATCATCCCTATGCAACTTATTTCGGACTGCTAGGCGGATTGATGGTCATCCTGTCGGCCGCTTGGCTGGCTCTGGCCGGAGCGTGGCATGTTCCCGTTTGGGCGCGCCTCGTGTTTCTGCTGCTGGCACTCATCCCGCTCAGCGACGTCGCCTTGTCGATCGTTAACAGTGTGCTCACGCGAATCCTGCCGCCAAGGTTGCTGCCCAAACTCGAGTTCGAGCACGGCATTCCCGAACTCTACCCGACGATCGTCGTGGTGCCGTCCCTATTGTCCAGTCCGCGCGAGGTCGAGAGTTTGCTCGATCGCTTGGAGAATCATTACCTGGCCAATTCCGATCGCATGCTGCGCTTTGCGCTGTTGACCGACTACGTCGATGCCGCGACGGCGGAGCAAGCGGGCGATGCGGAACTGCTCAAGCAGGCGATTGCCGGCGTGCGCGAGCTCAACAGTCGCTATGGCGATGAAGGGTACCAGCCGTTTTATCTTTTCCATCGATCGCGCAAATGGAATGCGAGCGAAGGCGTGTGGATGGGCTGGGAACGCAAGCGCGGCAAGCTGATGGAATTCGGACGCTTGCTCCAATTCATGACAAGCAGCCGTTTGGATCTCGCACTAGCCGTAATGGGGATAGGAAAACTCGGGGCGATTTCACGCGTTCTGCTGGCGCGCGCCGGCTCGGTGCTGATTTACGCATCGGTCGGTGCCGCGACCGACGTCGAAGGCCAACTGTCGCTGGAACAACTCCGCGCATTAGGCTTCGTGCGTGAAACCGCTTG
>JBQCJB010000467.1:0-4704 GCA_051953155.1 Aureliella sp.
GAACGTCCCACGACGCTTGGTTGGAAGATCGCCTTTGCCTTGGCCCTGAGCTTCCTCGGGTTGCTCGGCGCATGCATTCTTTATCTGGTCACCACCGGCGTCGGAGTCTGGGGTAACAACCAGCCGGTCTCGTGGGGCTTCCCGATCGTCAACTTCGTGTTCTGGGTCGGTATCGGTCACGCCGGTACGCTGATCTCGGCCATTTTGTTCCTGTTCCGTCAGAACTGGCGGACCAGCATCAACCGTGCGGCCGAAGCCATGACGATTTTTGCCGTCGTGTGCGCGGGTATTTTCCCGGGCATTCACGTCGGCCGCGCGTGGCTGGCCTTCTGGTTGTTCCCCTACCCGAGCTTGAACCTGTGGATGTGGCCGCAGTTCCGCAGCCCGCTGCTGTGGGACGTGTTCGCCGTCGGTAACTATGCGTCGACCTCGCTGGTATTCTGGTACATGGGCATGATCCCCGACCTGGCGACCTTCCGCGACCGCTCGACCAACAAGTGGCGGCGAATGATCTACGGCATCCTTTGCCTGGGATGGTCGGGATCGTCGCGGCACTGGATGCGCTACGAAAAGGCCTACACGATTCTGTCGGCTCTGGCGACGCCGCTGGTTCTCTCGGTGCACACGGTCGTGAGTTTCGAATTCGCCGTTTCGCACTTTCCTGGTTGGCACACGACCATATTCCCGCCGTACTTCGTCGCCGGGGCTATTTTCAGCGGTTTTGCCATGGTGCTCACGCTGCTGGTGCCCGTCCGAGCGATCTACGGTCTGAAGGACCTGATCACGCTGCGTCACCTGGAAAACATGAACAAGATCATCCTGGCGACCGGTTCGATGGTCGGTCTGGCTTATGCGACCGAGTTTTTCATCGCCTGGTACAGCGGTAACCCCTACGAGCAGTTCACCTTCATCAACCGGGCGTTCGGCCCGTACTGGTGGGCGTACTGGATCATGGTCAGCTGCAACGTGATCTCGCCGCAGCTGTTCTGGTTCCGGGCTTTCCGCACGAACATCATTTACATGTGGATTGTGTCGATCTTCGTCAACATCGGCATGTGGTTCGAACGTTTCGTGATTACGGTGACCTCGCTCAGCCGCGACTTCCTGCCGTCGAGCTGGGGTTACTTCCGGCCGACGATGTTCGACATCCTGATGCTGATCGGCAGCTTTGGAATTTTCTTCAGCCTGTTCTGCTTGTTCTGTCGGTATCTGCCCGTGGTGGCGATCTCCGAAGTCAAGGGTGTGTTGGCCATCCAACGCCACTCCGCCCATGCAGGTCACGGCCACGGACACGAAGTCCACTAGCAACCGATCTCGGCGAGTCGACCGGTCCGCGATCGGCCGCCGGCAAAAAAATCCAAGCAACTCGAGAATTCATCCTCTCGCGACTAACCAAGCGATTTGAGATATGAGCAGTCCCAAGAAAGCGAAAAAGATTTCCCCGCCGCGATCCTTCGGATGGATGGCGGAGTACGCGGACGAACACCAGTTGCTGGACGCGTGCCGCAAGGTGCGCGACTCGGGCTACACGCGGACCGACGCGTTCGCCCCCTTCCCGGTGCACGGCATCGACGAAGCCCTCGGCATCAAACCGACGGTGCTGCCCTGGATCGTGCTGTGCTTCGGCTTGACCGGCATGTCGCTAGCCCTGCTGATGGAATGGTGGATGAACGCCGTCAGCTACCCCTACATCATCAGCGGCAAGCCGTTCTTCTCGCTGCCGGCCTTCATCCCGGTCATGTTCGAAAGCACGATTCTATTCAGCGCGTTTTCGACGTTGATCGGCATGATCCTGCTCAACGGCCTGCCCCGTTTCAGCAATCCGGTCTTCAGCAATCCGCGATTCGACCGCTCGACCGACGACCGGTTCTTCCTGTGGGTCGACTCGCGTGATCGCTACTTCAACTCGGACAAGGTCAAGGCGCTGCTGGAAAGCACCGGGCCGCTGAGCCTGGACGCGGTTAAAGAGGACGACAGCTCGGACCATATTCCGCCGGTGATTTGGCGGACGATCGCTGCCCTGATTCTGCTGACGCTGATTCCTGGTTCGATCATCCTCCGCATGCGGGCCTCGACCAGCGAACTGCCGCGCTGGCAAGTGTTCTTCGACATGGACTTCCAGCCCAAGAAGAAGGCTCAGCAAACGACCACGCTGTTTGCCGACGGCCGGGCATCGCGACTGCCCGTCGCGGGCACGATCGCTCGCGGCGACCTGACCGAAAGCGATCCTTACTACCTGGGCTACACCCCGGCCGATCTGGCGCTCAACGCCGGTCCGACCGCCACGCGGATGGTCATGCTCCAGTCGTCGGACGCTCAAACCGCCGCCCAGCCCGACCAGGGACAACCACCGGCACCCGCCAAGTCGCCGGCCGCCAAGGCAGACGCCAAACAGGCCGACAAGCCGCAAGCCGACAAAGCCAAGACAGACAAGTCCGACACCAAGGCTGCGGATCAATCTTCGGACAAAGCTGCTGACAAAGCTGACGACAAATCGCAGGCTGCCAACGCGAACAAGGCCAACAAGACTGCCAAGCCCAACGGCGAGGCCAAGGACGCCAAGCAAAGTTCAGAACAAGACAAAGCGGCTGACAAGGAGAAGGCGGTCGAGGCAGCCAAGCAGCAGGCCGCACAGGTGGGCTCGGCTACCAAGCCGACGACTCCCGGATCGGTGCCGCCGGCCGCAGCCGCCGTCGCCACGGCAGCCGCGGCTAGCTCCGCCCAACCGGAACTCCCCTGGGTTGAGACGCTGCCCTTCGATGGCGCCGACGAGAAAATGATGGCCTTGGGTCAATTGAAGTTCGAGACCAACTGCGCCGTGTGCCACGGCTACGCCGGCAATGGCGACGGACTGGTCTCCCAGCGGGCTCTCCAGCTGGCGCAAGGCTACTGGGTGCAGCCGACCAGCCTGCACGATCCAGCCGTCCGGCAACAACCGGTCGGCAAGATTTTCCACACGATCACCAACGGTCGCGGCAAGATGGGCGCTTACGGTCCCGTGCTGACGGCCAAAGAGCGTTGGGCGATTGTGCTGTACGTCAAAGCCCTGCAGCGCAGCCAGGACGCCAAACTCGAAGACGTGCCACCGGCGCAGCGCGAAAAACTGACGGCCGCCCCGGCCAAGTAGCCGCGAACGCAAAACACTGCGAACCCAAGTAACCGAAAACAACGTCCACAACCACCAAAGAACGAGTTCCGGGTCGCCTTCGGCCCAGGCGAACTCTGGTGAGCACCCGCAAAAACGCTAACAACTGCTAGAACCCCAGACTAGGCAAAACTATGGTTGCCACTGTATTGAACGACGACGATTCCCTTCCGACCCACTGGAGGGCTGCAGCACCGGTGCTGATGGCCGTAGGTGCGGTGTGCATCCTGGTCAGCCTCGGCCTGTGCTACCTGGCCGGCAGCGGCGAAAACCGCGAACTGGGCTTTAGCACCTTCATGCACTCGTATTTGACCAACTACGTCTACTGCCTGACCTTCTGCCTCGGTTCGCTGTTCTTCGTGCTGGTCACCAATCTGGCGCGAGCCTCGTGGTGCGCTACGATCCGCCGCGTGTCGGAGCTGCTAGCCGTTACCGTGACCTTGTGGTCCATCTTGTTTGTGCCGATCTTAGCTATGGTGCTGCTGACGCCCAGCACGGCGTTGTTCCCCTGGAATGGCCCGGACCCGGGACTGGCTCCCGACAAGCAGGCTTACCTCAGCGGTACCTGGTTCTCGATCCGCGCGATCGTCTACTTCGGTATTTGGTCGATCGCGGCCTCCTACTACTTCGCCCGCAGCCGCGAACAGGACGAGACGGGCAGCGCGGAGATTACGCTGCGGCTGCAACGCTTCGCCGGTCCGTTCATCATGCTCTTCGCCTTGGCGCTGAACTTCGCGGCCTTCGACTGGGTCATGTCGATCGACCCGACCTGGTACAGCACCATGTTCGGCGTGTACATCTTCGCGGGCAGCATGATGGCCATGTTCGCCCTGCACATCGTGATTTTCACCTTCCTACACAAGAACGGCCGAGTGCAAAAATATGTCAACGTGGAACACTACCACGACATGAGCAAGTTCTTGTTCGGCTTTGTGTTCTTCTGGTGCTACATCGCCTTCTCGCAGTTCCTGTTGATTTGGTACGGTAACATCCCCGAAGAAACCGTCTGGTACAAACACCGGATGAACGACGGCTGGCAGTATGTCGGCCTGCTGTTGCTAGTGGGTCACTTCGCTCTGCCGATGTTGCTGCTGCTCTCGCGCCACGTCCGCCGCAACCGCGCAGCGATGTGCGCCTGGTCAATCTTCTTGCTGTTCATGCACTGGATCGACATCACCTACTTGATCATGCCCAATTCCGGCGCGCCGAACGTGATGATGTGGATCGGGCATGCGGTTTGTGCTGTAGGCATGCTGAGCGTCTTCCTGTCGCTGGTCCTGCTGCGAACCGGTTCGACTCCGCTGGTTGCCAAACGCAACCCGTGGGTGCCCGACGCCCTTAGCTATCACGTCATGTAAACCTATCAAGAAGCAATCATGGCACGTTACGACGACTTAAATACCAAGACGATCGGTTACCTGACCTTCCTCAGCTCTATTCTGCTGGTGGTCATCATCCTGTTGTTGCAGGCTTTGACCTACAACTGGATCGACTGGCAAGAGGAAGACAAGCTGACCAAACAGAGCTATCGATCTTCCGACGAATTGATCCAGGCCCAA
>JBQCJB010000468.1:0-4490 GCA_051953155.1 Aureliella sp.
GGGAATGAAGTCGTAACGATTCACGCTCAGCTTCAGCGTTCCCTTGCTGCCGTAAAGAATCGCCGCCCAGGGATAGTCAGGATCGGGCGCCGTACCCCAGGTGCGATGCGTCCAGACGACGTCCAGCTGGTCGAAATGAAACGTCGCGGTTTGCGTATCGGTGATGTTTGCGCGTGCCTTTTTGTCGACGCGAATACCGCCCGAGCTGGCCACTCGCTGAGGCCACCCCAGGCCGAGCATCCACCGCACCATGTCGAGCATGTGCACGCACATATCGCCGACGATCCCGTTGCCGTATTCCATGAAGGCTCGCCAGCCGCGGGGATGGACGATGTCGTTGTACGGCCGCAGTGGCGCCGGCCCGGTCCACATTTCCCAATTCAGATTTTCAGGCGGCGCCTTGTCCGGCGCATCGGCTTCAGTCTTGCGATTTCGCATATGGTAGTAGCAGCAGACTTCGGCGTAGGCGACGTTGCCGAGCAACCCGGCGTCGACGACGCGCTCTTTGGCTTCGATCAAATGGGGCGTGCTTCGACGCTGCGTGCCGATCTGCACGACGCGGCCGGTGCGCCGAGCCGCTTCGAGCATCGCCTTGCTTTCCAGAACGTCGACCGCAGTCGGCTTTTGGCAATAGACGTCGGCCCCAGCTTCGACGGCCGCGATCATCGGCAGGGCGTGCCAGTGGTCCGGGGTCGCGACCAGCACGATGTCGCAATTCTTTTCAGAGAGCAGCTGGCGATAATCGCCGAATGTTTGCGGGCGTTTCTTCGATGGCTGTCGCGACTGGAAAAGGTCGGCTGCCGACTGGAGCAGCTTGGAGTCGACGTCGCACAGCGAGACGACCTCGACCGGTTCGACATTCAGCAGTTGCAGCAAGTCGCACTTGCCATACCAGCCGGTGCCGATCAGCCCGACGCGGCGCGGCGAATCGGCCGCAGCCGCATACGCTCCGGTTGAGAGTGCGGCAAGCGCCGACAGCGCCGCAGTTCCGGCGACAAATTCTCTGCGTTGCATGGCCATCCGCTTCGTCATGGAGAAAAGGAAACGCGAGCGATTCTTCGACGAAGCCGGATTGTACCCTTGGCAGGCCCTCGAACGCAAAAATCCTACTTGGGCAAAACTTGGAACGATAGCGTCGGCGTCTTGCGACGATTGATCGACTCGGCCACGGTCGTCCTCAGCAGACCTGCGTGACGCTGGAGTTCGCTTTCCAGATCGCGCACCGCTTCGGCATCCGCTTCGATCGCCGGCTGGACGATGACCAGCAAATGGGAGGTGTTGGGAGCTGGAACGACATCCAGCACGTAAGCGTCCAACGTCGATTCGCTGAGCGCTTCAGAGATTCCGTAGTCCAGAGCCCTGCGGACCTGGGCGCAGAGCTGGGCCGCCTTGCGGTCGGCCGAGGCGTGGGTTCGGTTGGATTTCATAACGGTCTAGAGCCTCTGCAAAGATGGCAGGTTCGCGGCCAAGTTTTCCGCACAGCTTTTTAACACGCGAATTTGATGCCAGTAGCGGGCGAATTCGCCTGGCAGCGACCGTCGAACGCCAGCTCAGAAAACCAAGGCGTCGCCGAAGCGATCGCGCTCGACCTGGGTCAGACGGTACATGTCGTGGATCAACTGGATATCGCAGGCCCGCTGCTGGACTTTGCGGCGACTGAACATCCGCTGCTGGGTGGCCGTCATGATGTCGGGCGGCAGCGTCGTCATCTGCCCGAACAGGCGCGCATAGTTGACGAAGCTGGGGACGTTGCTCGTCACAAACCCATACATCATGCTGCAGACGCCGATCACCTTGCCCGTGAAGATGCCGGTGTTGATGGCCGTCTTGCTGTAATCGCCCATGATGCAGCCCAAGAACTGCATGCCTGTGGCCACCTTGCCAAAGGTGTATTCGATGTTGACCGTACCGTAGGTGTTTTTCAAATCGGAATTGCAGGTACCGGCCCCGAGATTGATCCAGCTGCCGAGATAGCTGTGGCCGAGGAAGCCATGGTGCTGTTTGTTGCTGAAGGGCTCGACGACGGCCGCTTCGACTTCTCCTCCGACTTTGGTCGTGTGCCCTAGCGACACGGCGTCTTTGATCGCAGCATGCTCGAGAATCTTGGCACCTGGGCCGATGTATAGCGGCCCGCGCAAGAGCGTATATGGCCCGACCGAGGCACGAGCATCGATGATGATCGGCCCCTGCCGCGCGTCGCACAGCACGTAATCCCCGAGCTGGGCGCCGTCCGCCAAAAAGACACCGTCGCTGGTCTGGCGCAGCGGCTGCGACTCGATGCGCAGCTGCATGTTCTCGGCAAAGGCCGACATGTTGGCTGCGATCACGTCGTGAGGATAAGCCAACAACTGTAACGAAGCGCTCAGTGGCGGCAGATCCTTGCACGAGAGCAGCAGGCTTTCGACGCCGCCGCCGCTGGCCGCTGCGGCAGCGATCGCCGACCAGCTCCAGGGTGGATTGACGACCGCGGCGACTTGACTCCCCTCCCACACGACGCCCGAGTGGTCCGGAGCATGCGACAAGAGTTCGCGCAAAATGCGAAGCGTCGTCGCCGAGGGAACCGCCCGAGCATTGATGGCCAACTGCGGCCCCGGCGCCGACTGGGGCGACCAGGCGTCCACCGGCGGCATGTGCGGCGTGTCCGCGATCTGCAGTTCGCGAAGGTGATGGCGTAGCAGACCACACAGCGGGCGATCCAAAATCGCCAGCAAATCGATCAGCCGATACGACGCCACGGTGACGCAGCAAGCCGGGCGGGCGGTCGTGATCGGTGAGAGCTGCTCAACCTGAGCGTCTTCGAAGATCAGAATGGTCAAAGGGCATCCGATCCCAATGAAGTCGGCTATGTTTCGGCAAAATTCGCCACGAGCGACAATTCTTTGAATCGACGAATGACGCTCAAGAACTTGACTGCATTGAACGGCTTGTGGATATAAGTCGTCACGCCGAGGGCTTCGCACGCCTGGCGATCGGCTCCGTCGTCGCTGCTGGTCAGGACGACCACCGGAATCGACTCGATGCTCTCCGTCGAGCGGATCATTTTCAGCAGTTCCACGCCGTCGGTGCGCGGAAGGATCAGATCCAGCAGGATGACGTCGGGGCGAGGCGCGCGCGAGAAGATGCCTTTTTGCTGGAGGAAGTCGACCGCCTCGGCTCCGTCGCGGAAGAGTGTCAAGCGATGGTGCACGCCGCATTTGCGCAGCGACTCGATGGTGATCCGCGCATCTAACAGGCTGTCTTCGACCAGCATGATTTCCATTGCTTTACCGGTCGCCTGCAATTCCCCTAACGCCATGATGGACTCCTGCCTTCCCGCTGCCTGAACTTGTGTAACAAAGAGCCGGGCCTCTTAAGAGCGTCAGCGTCTATTGTAACCCAACCGGCGGCTAGGCGCGGTAACCGGCCGTGATCAGTTCCGACTCGAGTGCTTCATGGGCGCGGAGCTGGGCATCGAAATCGGCCGCCGCAGCCAGCAGCTCGGCGAACTCGCGATCGGCCACTCCGCGATACTGCGCCTCTTCCGCGTGTTCGCACAATTCGTGGATCAGCAAATACAACTCGCGATGCTGCTGCTTGGCCATCATGGCGCGCTGCGCCAGCAAAGGCGAGATACCGCGACAGCCTTCAATGAAGCCATAGGCCTCCTCGAGCGAAAACTCGAAGGCAAGCAGGTCGCGGAGCTGGCCAAGCAAAGCGACGAGTCGCCGAGCGTTGCCGCTGGTGCTATCAACTCCCTCGATCATCTGCCGAAGTTCGTGCACGGCATCCCAGAGCTCGACGTTCGACTCTTTAACTTCCTGTAGAAATGCTGCGTTGATCATCGTCGTCAAAGAGTGAGTTGCCACTGCCATGATTCGTGCCCCTACATCAGTTCGTCCAATCAAGTCGCGGAGTGCGGGCCAGCGTCGCTCGAGGGGTGCGTCGGTGATGAGATTTCAAGCGGTTCGATCAACAACGATGGCGTTTGACGAGATTCAACATTCTATTCGTCAATCAGCGTCGAGAAAACCGCCGAACAAGGTAATTTTCCTCAATTGCGCCAATGCCCCCATTGCACAACCCCAACGGCAAAATTTGCCACAGTAGCTTATGCGTCCAGGTCGTCGCGTCTTAAGTAGGACAGGCCTCCGGCCTGTCACCGCATTTGTTTTCCCGGGGGTGGGAAATGGTCAAACGGAGCGGTGGAGGGCGGTCGAGAGCGGCGTATTCGGCGGGAGCCAGACAGGCTGGAAGCCTGTCAAGTAGGACAGGCCTCCGGCCTGTCAACACAACCTATTGACGTAACGCTGCACGAGGATGACGCCAAGAGTCGCCCCCAATCGCTGGCGAGTGCGGCACGCTGGCGGGGTGGTAGCAGCGGCTGCGAGGGCGGTCGATTGCAGGCTCGTCGGCGGGTGCCAGACAGGCTGGAAGCCTGTCAAGTAGGACAGGCCTCCGGCCTGTCAACACAACCTATTGACGTAACGCATGCACGAGGATGACGCCAAGAG
>JBQCJB010000469.1:0-6378 GCA_051953155.1 Aureliella sp.
CGTCTTCGTCGTCGGACGATTGCTCATACGACCGAGCCAGCGAGACGTTGTCGTAAGGGAGGCCAGCTGTCTCCATACTCGCAATTTCGCTCTCTACGGCTTGCTTAGCACTCGAATCCCGGAGTGCCATCCATACAACGACTGCAGTAGCGAGCAAAAGCATCGGGCCGAGCGTCATAAGACTCGCAGCAACCACAAAGCGGAGGTTGAGCAACGGCCGAAGGCGTTTAACCGCACTTTGCGCCATTATTGAAGACCTTAGACCTCGAGAATTTTCGTACGGCAGTCCAAAACGAAGAACGATCGTACCATAAAGCACTAAGGCTCTGCTCACTTCTGTTCAAGAGTCCAGACCGGATCAAATGGTTCGGTTTGGCTGAAGCAGGCTGCGGAGCGTTTTAAGAGGAGTTGACTGGGAATGTCGGTGGGCCATTGCTTGACGATCGCGGCCAGCATCGACAAAGCTTCGGCTGCGTCTTGGCGTTCGTAGCACTCGAGCGCGGCTTCGTAACGCGCGCACAGTTCGCTGCGCGCCGGCGAGTCGTCCGCAGGTATCTCGAACAACTGCACCGGGTCGGGAATGCCGACGACGCGGACGGCTGACAGCCGTCTTGAAAGCACTTCGCGAGTCAAGGCGGCGCGGGTTGCGCCGGTCATCAGGCCGGGAACTCCGACGTGTTTGGTCAGCCCCTCGATGCGACTGGCCATGTTCACCGTGCTGCCCAGCGGCCCGTACTTGAACTTCAACCTCGAGCCGGTATTGCCGACGCGGGCCAGCCCCGTATTGACGCCAATCCCGATGGCGAATTTTCCCTCGGCCAACTGCCGGTACCGCTCGTTCAGCGCCGGTACCAGACGCAACATTTCGCAGGCCGCGGCGAAGGCGCGATCGGCGTGATCGGGCTGCACCTCCGGAGCTCCGAACATGGCCATCAACGCATCGCCCACATAGTCCACCACCACGCCGTCATGGTTGAAAACGCACTGGCTCAGGCAAGTCAGCACATCGTTGATCCACTTGATCGTTTCGGTCGGGCCGACGCGATGGGCGATCGTACTGAAGCCACGGATGTCGCAGGAGAGAATGCTGACCTCCGCATCGCGGCCTTCCAGCAGGTCGCGTTGGGAACTCAAGCGGTCGAGCACACCTTTGGAAAAGAACTGACCGGCCGCCACTCGAAACTCGGCGTCGCGCTGCCGCATCAGTCCCGCCGATACGGCGCTGGCGATCACTTCCAACAGGCTGGCCTGCAAGAGACTGATCGGCCGATCGCTCGCTCCGCCAAGATGTTTGTCCGCATATAGAATCGCCACGATTTCCCGGCGCTCGTCGAAGATAGGAGCCGCCACGGCCCGCTGGATGTCGCGCATCGAGACCGCCAGCATGCTCGGAGCCACAACCGATTCGACGATCTCAGTCTGTCGCGTCTGCAGGACGCGCTGCACCAACGAGCGACTAATTACAGCCGGAACCGGCGGCGCGGGAGTGTCGTCGGAAGTAGCCTTTTCCAGCCACCCGCCGTCGCTGCGCATCAGCAGCAGCACGCGATCGACGTCGATCATCTCTTTGACCGAACTGACCACGGTCGCGAAAAACTCTGGCGAACCGGGGATTTGGTTGAAGGCCCGCAACGCGCTGCTCACCAGAGCGACCGCTTCCTGTTGGGCATCGCTGGGCAAGTCGAGGATCGAGCCCTGGCTGACGGCCTCCGCCGCATGATCTTTCAAACTGGCCAGCGACTGAAACGTTTCGCCAGCGGCTGCGGGCTCGCTGTGCGGATGCAAACCTTCCGCATACCCGCCCGGCCGCGCGCTCAGACGCACGAGTAGGCCGCCGTCGAAGACTAGCGCGATCTCTTCCTTGACGGCCAGCTGGTCGCCAGCGCCGATGTGACGAACCAGCAAACTTCGGCCACAGGCTGGCAAGACTCGCTGGTCGGATGGCCGCGTGTCGTGCTCCTTGCTGGTCGTTAGCGATTTTTCAACAATGAACTCCGCGCCGTCCGCAGCGCGTACCGAGAGAGCGTTGCGCGGCACACCCAGATCCGACGAGATCGAAGCGATAACCAGCCGCCGCGGGCCGACCGCCGGTTGGCTGATACACACCGGCGTTAACTCTCTTTCCGCTTCGTTTTGTCGGCCGATCTGAAACGGCGGGGTGATCTCTCCTTGAGCGAGCAACTGCGCGTTGCGGAGAACTTGATAGTAGAGATTCATCGCCGAGCCCAGCGGAATGGATCAGACGGAGCGTCCATTCCCGCGAATATACCCCAGACGCCGGGACTCTGCCCAAGACGCCGTAGCCCCGGCAGCCGAGCATGTGTGCTTAGGCGGCTCGCGACGAACGTGGTAGCGAGGCCGCCCTATCTTCTGGCCGGCAGCGATCATCGACGTGCATAACGAAGTGCCGGATCGGCTCGTCGTCGGCGTCGTCTGCCCCTTTGCGCGAAAACAACAACCGCGCAATGGCTTGAATGTCCTCGCCGCGATCGCTGTCGCGCATCGCCTTTGCTAGCCATTCATCGTCTGCGTACGGTGCTTTGCCTGGCATAACGTTCGCCCCTCCTTGAGCGGATCACTGGCTCTTTTGCCCAACTTCGAACCACGGCTATGTTTTCGGCTCGCGCACCATCTCGACATCAGCGAGGCTTGATCGGCAGCAGCGATGCATGATCGTGCGCGTGGCCTATCAGGTCTACCGCA
Organism: Aureliella sp.; assembly: GCA_051953155.1. Lineage (GTDB taxonomy): Bacteria > Planctomycetota > Planctomycetia > Pirellulales > Pirellulaceae > Aureliella. Next base: position 2,704 of record JBQCJB010000469.1, read on the forward strand.
GAATTCCGAGGCGGGTCAAGATCTTCTCCGTGCGGCTGACGAGTTCGCAATCTGTGCAGCCTTTCATCAGCCGAGCTCGTCTTTAGCCAGTTCGATCAAGCCGATGATCGCCAGCATGTCCAAGGAATGCGAGCGGCACGCCGGCCGCCCGACGCGGAAGCTCGCAGGGCTGACCGCCTGGCCATCGAAGTGGCATTGATACGTGTGTCCCATCACGCGGCTCATCGCGTAGTAGTGCCATTGGTACGCGCTGCCGGGGACGAAGAGTTCGCATACGAACTTTTTGGGGCGCATGAACATCGCGTGGGTCAAACCGTTGCCGTGCACACCGATCAGCACATCGGTGCGTTTCGCCAGTTCCAGTTGGGCTGGGAAGTCGAGTTCCTCCATGGCGACCTCGCGAAAGTGAATGCCTTTCAATTGCTGTAGCTGGCTGACGAGCCGCTCGTGAATGGCTGGGTGCAAACGTCGGCGAGCCGCCTTCTGCCGCGATATGTAAGTTACCTCGGCGGTGCGGCTATGGTGGATCGGACCTTGGATCGCTTCGTACCAGGCACCGGGGTCGAGTCGCTGGATATACTTAGCCTGCGGTTGCCCGATTCCACCGCCAGCTAGAGTGCGCCGATCGATGTGCACCCATTCTCGCGCGGTGACGGCCGGACCCTCGCTGGGCGTCGACACGACTGCCTTGGGAAAACAGCGCTCCAGCAGCACGCGGTTGTGCTCGTGCATGCGCCCACGCCAGTTCGGTTTGGACCAATGCGGCAGGACGATCGCCTCGACGGAATCACGGCTCCAGCCGCGCTGGTCGACTTCAACGAAGGCAGCGATCAGTAACTCGACGAAATGACAGAGGTGGCAGATCTCCTGGAACGAACCACTTTCCTCGAGGATGACCGCGCGCATTGCCCAACGAACCTCTCGCTAGAAGTGGCTATTGCAATCCGTATCCCAGGTCGACTATTCCCAGTCCTAGCGGAGCATACTGCTGGTAGTCGGTGAAGTCGCAGGTCTGCGCGTAAGTCGCACAGATGTGCTGCCAGAGTTGCCACAAGCCATCGAACCGCCCGGGGGCGATGTCGTGAAATGCAACGTAGCGACCGTGTCGACGCGCAAAATCCCAGTCGGCTCGAACAGCCCTGGCAGTGTGTTCGCCGTCGATCAAAATCAAATCCCATCGGCCGACCGCTGCCGAGAACCGCTCGGCCTCCGCGCAAGCCGACGTTCCTTGAACGAAGTGCACGTCGCGGTGGCGCAGCGCGTAATCGTGCACTTGATGGCTGAGCACCGGATCGATGCCGCCAGCCATGCGCAGCGGATGAAATCGCCGCAAGTACTCGACGGTGGTAATGAACGAACCGCCGTCGGCGACGCCGATCTCGAGATAGGACTGGATCGGCGGCCGCGTCGACAGCCACACCAGATACCTGGCAAACTCGACCGGCTGCTGCCAAATCGCCAGCCCTTTATCGCAGTAGGGTAGCAAGTCCACATCGAATGCTTCGCTGCGAACCGCGTGCAGCCCCAAATCCAGTAACAGCTGTGTCAGCGATTCGACATCCTGCAGCGTCGCGAGCTCGGCCGTGCGCAGCCGCTGGATCAGTCGGCCATTCCACACCGTCGGCGGCTCGAGCACGTAGCGCCCCCAAGGTTCAACCGGCGTCGAACCGTTGGCATGCACGATACATGCCCGGCCGCCCGTCTCGCGGTTGCACACTCGGCGGCCTTCCAGCAACAAGTCGCGGTTCGTCGTGCTGAGCTCCGCATCGACGGTGGTCAGCACTTGAAACATCTCGCATCGGTAGTCCAAGCCCAGCGAAGCCTCTCCCGAGATATACAGGTCGCTCCAGGCTGCCTGATCGGAAGTAAAAATGGTTCGACCGCCGGCTCCGATCTCCGGAGCCACACCGCCCAACTCTGCCCGGCGCTGCTGCATCCACCGCCACGCCTGTTGCCAACCGCGACTGGTCGCCAGTATTGTCCCGGAGTTGAAATGGGCGAAGCTCGTACCGACGCGCGGCACGGCGGCCGTATGGCTCGGTATCGGCCAGCTGCGACGCTCGGCACCCGCCACGATCTCCTGGCCGTAAGACAAGTATTTGGAGAACAGTTCGCGCAGCGACCCACAAAAGATGACGTCGCGAAAGTCGACCGCCAGCACGTAATCCCACTCCGGATGCGCCGCCAGATAATCCGCCACCAATCCGATTTTGCAGTAGTTGCTGTGATACGTTTGGCCTTGCCCGATGAGTGTCAACTCGATGCCCTGGCGACGGCAACTCTCGACCAGCCAGCGAGAACTGGCTGGCGGGCGGTGGTACGCAGCCACCGCGAGCACGACAATTTTATGCCGCTGCTGAAAGCCCCTCATAGCTCCGTTCTCGGTACGCTGGGAAACCACTCGGATTGCCTTGCCACGAACATCTCGGCCTGTGTCCGCAAGCTCGCCGCGTGGCGGGCGTAGAACGCCCCCGTCCACCAAGGGTTCGTGCCGGTGCGCAGCCAGGCACAATCGACGATGCGGCAGAGCAAGTACGCGTACAACGGCTGCTTCCACTCGGGCGCCGACGGGCTTAGATATGCATAGTGATGTAGCAGGTGATCGCACCGCCAACAGCTGGCCTCGGCCGGCTGCCCTCGTCGCAGGATGTGTTCATGGAGCAAACCATGCCACCAATAGCCCGCGTGGCTTTTAAAAATCTTGATCTTGCTGGTCGGCGGCGTTTGAGGCACGTGGATCGAGCGCAGCACCGCTCGGCGCTGCCGCGGCGCGAGCGCTGCCAAATGGTTCTGCAGGTGCGGCGTCAGCCCGCCGTCGGCCGGTCCCTCGGACCACAACAGCGACATGCAAGACCGGCCGTGCGACTCGGCCGCGTCCAGTTCATCGCGGAGGCGGTCGGGATGCAACCCAATCTCCTCGTCGGCGTCGATCGAGGTTATCCAATCGCCGCGTCCCCGAGCAATCAATTCGTTTTTCATTAGCGAAAAACCAAAACGCGCAACCGTCTCGGCGGGAAACCACAGGCAAACCATGGGCACCGGACTATGCGGTTTGAAGCGGGCGATGATCTCAGCCGTAGCGTCGGTCGGCGCATGCACAGCCAGCAGCAATTCGTCGGCATAACCGACTGCATCTTCCAACCAATCTTGAATGAAACGTTCTTCGTTATGACAAGCCAACACTGCGGAGATGCGCACGGGTCTGGAGTCCCTTCGCCTAAGCCGTTCTGCACGAGCGAGATCGATCGGATGCAACGCTCCGGTTCGTTGTCCGCGCGAGGTCTCGCGGTTCAAGTTAAATGCCAATCCGCCAAAGCAATCTGGCTGGGGTTGATGAACAAGCGGCTACGACCGGATCGCCGCAGGCTTTGGTGAAATCGCTCTTGTTCGCAACGTTCAGCCGGGTCCGAGCTTGCCGGGCTGTCGCCAACATAGGTGCCGACCAGCATGCATGCGGTCCGGTACACGACCAGGCCGCCGAAGCAAGGGGTCATTGGCACGAGCGGTCCACCGCGCAGCCGCGCCTCGGACGATAGCGAATCGCGCTGGCGGTTATCGTACGAAGAGGCAGCTTCGTATGTGGATCGGCGCGAGCGCAACTTTTGCGGCCCAGTGGCGCCGACGGCATCCCAATCATTTTGTGCGAACGTGTGCGCGATACCTTCGTAACTCCAG
>JBQCJB010000470.1:0-4743 GCA_051953155.1 Aureliella sp.
TGAAGACTGGGGAAATCTGATTGGGTTGCTGCAATTGGAAGGCGACGCGTTCCAGCACGTCATCGCCACCGTTTTGTCGAATGGGCGGCAGCATGCCTTCGACGCTCGCGCTGGCAGCATCGATACTTTTCTCTTTGGCCAGGCGGCGGAATGTTTCCGGGGCGGCAGACACTTGAGCGTGAATTTCCTCGGCCGTCTTGGCGTCTTTGACAGCGATCATCCGCACCTGAACCTTCGGACCGTATTCGCTGGCGAAGATCTTCTGGACATCTTCGCGGGTGACTTGGATCTTGTCGGCAGCCAGCGCGCGCAGGGCCAGCATCGGCCAGACGATCTCGCTGGCATACCGTTCGGGGCTGAAATCGCGATTCTCTTCGAGAGCTTTCAAGAACAGAGCAGGCGTCAGGCCATAGGAGCCCGCCATGCGCGAGATTTCCTGGTTGACCTGGTCCGTCGTGATCGCGATGCCCTTGGCCTTGCAGGCCTGCATGATCAAATGCTTGTTTAAAAAATTATCCAGCACGATCGCGCCGTAGCGTTTGACGCATTCCTGCCCGAGCCGTTCGCGAGTGATCGTTTGCCCGCCGACCGTAGCGACGATTTTGGGGAACTTCGACATTGGATTGTCGTCTTGGCCGGCGGCCGTCTTTGCCGGTGGATCGGCGGCCAAAGCACAGGGGAGGACTGCAGGTGATACGAGGCAAAGGCAGGCCACTGCAAGCGTGCGAAGGCGGTGGGGCATCGATTGGTTCCTCCTGAACCATTCCGGCGAAATTCCGGTCAGGCTGATTCTGAGCGGGCAGATTCGGCAAATTGGCAAACGGCCGACGATCCTAGGCCAAACGGGTCCTCCGCTACAAGGGGAATTTTTCGCTCGCCACGGCCACCTCCAACAGTGGCGGCTCCGCCCGGGATGTGGGACAATTGGCGACTGACCTCTTCCGGATTCCTGCAAACGCGCGCGATGAACCAGACCAGCGACCCAAAAATTGATTGCGTGGTGCGCGTCGTTACGCCCGAGAACATCGAGTTCGAGTATTTGCTGGCAGGGCCGTTCCAACGATTGCCAGCTTTTCTGGTGGATTTTTTTCTGCGGGCGGCAATCTTTCTAGCCGCCGTCATGACCGGGATCCTGATCGGCCTACCGCTCAGCGGCGGATTGGGCGTGATGATGACCGCGGTCCTCGGCTTGCTCTCGTTCTTTGTTCTTAGCTGGTTGTATGGAACGTTGATGGAGACTCATTTCAATGGCCGGACCGTTGGCAAGATGTTGCTAGGATTGCGGGTGATATCGAGCGATGGCCGGCCGATCAACGGTTCGCAAGCCGCGCTGCGAAACCTGCTGCGGCTGAGCGACTTTATGCCGCCGCTGTCGCTGACCTTGTTCTACCCTGACGCTCCACCGGCCGACGTGATTCCTACCTTTTTCGTCGGCCTGCTGACGATGACGCTAACATCCCGCATGCAGCGCTTGGGCGACCTGGCCGCGGGCACCATGGTCGTCTGGGATGGCCGCCGCGGTTTCAACATGAACCTCCAACCCGAGGACGCCCGGGCCTACGCCCTGGCCGAACTCATACCACCCACGTTTCAAATCAGCCGGACGCTAGCCAGGAACGTCGCCCTGTACATGGAGCGCCGCCGCTTCCTGTCGCCGCTGCGCCGCGAAGAGATCGCCAGCAACCTGGCCCAGCCGCTGTGCGCGCTGTTCGAACTGCTCCCGGACACCAGTTCCGATTTGTTGCTGTGCGCGATGTATGTTCGCATCTACCACAGCGAGCAGCAGCGGGCAGCCCGACTGGCCGCCATCCGCGCCGTGCAGGGCGCGCAGCCGACGGCCACCGCGCCGCTGGGCTGGCCGACAGCCCCGCGCGCACCTCAAGCCCGTCCCACTCAATTTCAGTCATCTCAGCCTCAATTACCGGTGATCCTGGCTGAGACGATCCAAGCGGAGTCGCTGCCGCAGTCGGGCAGCGATAGGGCGCCGCTGCCCAGTGGCTCGCCTGTCGCCGGTCAGCACAGTCGCGAAGTAGGGTCCGAACCGTGAGCATGCTTGCCGAGACGATCGCCAAACGGCGACAAGACTGGGAACGCCTCGAGCAAGTGATCGGGCAAGTTTCCGCGCGTTCGCTCAGAGGGGTCCCTGCCGCCCAGATCATCGAATTGTCCGACCTCTACCGCCGAGCGTGTGCGGATTTGGCGATGGCCGAACAGTACCATCTGTCGCCGGCCATGGTCGACTATCTGCACGCGTTGGTCGGTTCGGCTCACAACACGCTGTATCGTTCCAGGCGCTTCCAAGTCCAGAAGTGGTTCGATCTGGCCTTTCGCGTCGCACCGCGAGCCATCTATCGCGACACTTGCGTCCAGGCGGTGGGATTGTTGTTTTTCGGGCTGTTCAGTTTGTCGGCGTTTCTGGCGTACAACGACCGCTGGTTCCCCGAGTTCGCAGAGAAGGTAATTGGGCCCGATCAAATCCTGACGATGGAGTCGAGCTTTAGCGAACCGCTGGGACGCGATGCTGGCAGCGGCATCGTCATGGTGGCTTTTTATATCCAGCACAACACGGGAATCGGCTTCCAATGCTTTGCGCTCGGACCGCTGATCTTGCCGGGTTTGTTCGCAACTGTCTTCAACGCAGTGTTCCTCGGCTCGTGCTTCGGCTATATGGCTCGGCCCGATGTCGAAGGGGGCACAAACTTCCTGGAGTTTGTGACTGCCCACGGCGCGTTTGAATTGACGGCTATTGCGCTGAGCGCCGGAGCAGGATTGCGGATTGGGATTCAAGGTTGGCTGTTCACGCGCGGGCTCTCGCGAACTGCATCGCTGCAGCGTGCAGCCCGCGAGGCCTTGCCCGTCGTCAGCGTTGCGGCCGTGCTTTTCTTCCTGGCAGCGCTCACCGAAGGTCTGATTTCTCCAACCAACATTCCGTACCTCTTCAAGGCGATGTGGCTGATCCTTTCCAGTTTCTTGTTGATGTTTTACTTCGTAGTTCTCGGATACCCGGAGCCCGACGTTGCAACTCGACAAGACTGAGATCGTTATCCGCCAGCGCACCCAGTTGGAGCTGCTCGATTTGAGCTTGCTGGTGATTCGCCGTTACTGGCGGTTGCTGCTGGGTGGCAGCGCGCTGTTCGGGTTGCCGCTGCTGGCGCTGAACGTGCTGCTGACGCGCTGGATGCTCGGCGAACAGGGCAGGTTCGCAATGGCTGAACTGGCCGAACCGGAAGCGGCCATGCAGCAGCGTTACTTGCTACACATGGTTGCCCTGTGGTACCTCGAGTTCCCGTTGGCATCGTTGCCGGCCACGATACTCATCGGCAACCAGATCTTTTTCGAACGTCTCAATTTTCGGCAACTTCTCGAGCGGCTGAAGCCGATCCTTTGGCGAGCCTGCCTGGTGCTGGGCATTCTGCGGATGGGTCTGGTGGCTTTGCCCTTGGAAGTACTGGTCGACGCCGACGTGCCTTTCGGAATGAGCGTCGAATTCTTTGGCTTGCTCGTGCTGTGCGTCGGCTGGGCAACGTTCCGCCGCATGGGCAAGCCATTCGCTCCCGAGATCCTCGGTCTGGAAGGTTGCAAGCTGAAAACGAAGGCGAAGAACGAGCTGAGCTATTGGCGGCGGACGGCCAGCTTGCACGATCCAATTTCTGGCGAGTGCTTTGGCCGCTTTTTAACCTGCGCGGCCGTCGTGACCGCTCTAGTAATGTCGCTGTATTCCTTGACCTTTGTCGGCGACTTCGTCGGTCTGCGCCAAAGCAGGTTGCAGGTCTTCAACGCCATGCTGTCCAACCAGATGCTGGTCCAAGTGATGTTCCCACTGGCGATGTGGTTGGGCGGTATCTATGCCACGGTGTTTCGCTTCCTGTCGTACATCGATGCCCGCATACGGCTAGAGGGTTGGGAAGTAGAACTGCAGCTGAAGGCCGAACGAGCCCGTTTGTTGCAGTCGCTGAGCCCCGTGCTGGACGATCAGACCGCAGCGAGCGAAGCCGCGTTGGACGAGGTCGGCCAGAACCTTCCGCCGGCCGATGATTTCCCGGTGGCCAAACTGGTCGGCGACTTGCCGCTGGGTGGCACACCTGTGAGCGAAGGACCGCGAGCATGATGCTGCACCTCAAACACTTCACAGAAGTCGGCACTCTGAAGAGTGCCTGGTGGGCCGTGGCGATGCTTTTGGCGCTGGGCCTGATGGCAGGCTGCGGCTGGGGCGGTTCGGCCGGGCAATCCACTCAGCCTTCGCAGGCGGCCCGCGCATCGACGGACAAGCAAGCCATCAAATCGATCGGTCAGCGCCGCTGGTACGACGCAGCCAGCGATGCCTATCGACCGCCAAAGGTCGCCCCCGACTTGGATCATCCGCTGCGCACCGGTGGCACCATCGCCGGGCCTGGCCAAGCGCCGGCACCGGCCGCTGGCGGAGGTGGCCGAGGTTTCAATTGGCCGTCGGGCGATGTGGTCGGTTACGCGATTCTGGTCGTCTTGGGGTTAGGGGTGGTGGGAGTCGCTATTGCCCTGGCTTGCGTGTCGATGCGGACTCGGCGGCCGGCGGCCGATGCGCACCTGGCCAAAGCCATCACGATCGATCCTGCGCGAGTTGCCGACCTGCCCTTCGAGGCCCAGGCCGAGATGCAGGATCCACTGGCTTACGCTCGGCATCTATTGGCTACGGGTGCCTATGACGAAGCGACGATCTTTTTATACGGGTATATGCTGTTGGCCTTGGACCGGGCTGGGAAAATC
>JBQCJB010000471.1:0-4481 GCA_051953155.1 Aureliella sp.
AGCGGCGTCAGGGGACCGACGAGTTGCTGTTGACCCTGCCGGCCAACGACTTCGATATCGTTATAGGCAAGTATCTGGCGACCGCCTCGATTTACACCGCTTCGCTGCTGTTTTCGCAGTTGGCAACTTTTAGTGTGCTGCTGTTGCTCTCGCAGGGCGAACTGGACACGGGCCTCTTCGCCGCCAATTACTTCGGCTACTGGTTCATCGGCATGGCCATGCTGGCCGTGGGCATGATCGCGTCGTTCCTGACCAGCAACCTGACCGTCGGCTTTATCCTCGGCGCACTGTTCAATGCGCCGCTGGCCTTCGCCGCCATGTCGGATGTCATCATCGAGAACAACTCGCTGGCGCGCTTCATCAGCATCTTCAGCATCCGCGAACAGTTCGACAATTTCGGACGCGGCGTGATCGGACTCTCGTCGGTGGCCTACTTTACGCTGCTGGTCGTCTTCGGTCTTTATCTGTGCATGGTCCTGATCGGCCGGCGCCACTGGAGTGCGGGCAAGGAAGGCAACACCATGTTCCTGCACTACTTCGGCCGCGTGATCATGCTGCTGGCCATCGTGCTTGCCGGAACGTATTTCTTCCGCAATAACGACTACTTCCGCCAGGACATGACCAAGGGTCAGGTCAGTTCGCTCAGCGATACGACGCGGCGGATCATTCGCAACCTCGAGACCGAGCGGCCGATTGTCATCGAAGCCTACCTCTCGGCCGACGTCCCCGAGCAGTACGCCCGCACGAAGTACGACCTGCTGGCTCGGCTGAAGGAATTCCAATCGCTGGCCAGCAGCAGCAAAGCCAAGCTCGACGTGCGCATCAACGACAACCTCGAAGCCTTTAGCGAAGAGGCTAGCATCGCATCCAAGCAGTACGGTATCGAACCGCAAACCATTCGCGTGCGGGAGCGTGGTGCATTCGTCGACCAGAAGGTCATTCTCGGCGCCGCCTTCCGCTGCGGACTGTCGAAGGTCGTCGTGCCGTTTTTTGAAAACGGTGTGCCGGTCGAATACGAACTGGTCCGCTCGATCAAGACCGTCGCCCAGCCGACTCGCAAGAAACTGGGCATCGTCAAAACCGACGCCCAATTCATGGGTGGATTCTCGATGGCCGGCGGTGGTTTCCAGCAGATTCCACGGCAAGCCATCATCACCGAGTTGAGCAAACAATACGAACTAGTCGAAGTCGATCCGACGGCTCCGATCTCTCCGGATCTGGTCGATGTCATGATGGTCGTCCAACCTTCGGCGCTCAGCCCGCAAGAACTGCCTAACGTCATCGCCGCTATCAAGGCCGGCGTGCCGACGGCAGTGTTCGAGGATCCGGTTCCGTTCGGTTTTGATCCTCCTTTCCCAGGCACCGGTGAACCCAAGCAAGCCCCTGGCGGCATGTTCGGCGGCGGCGGTCCGCAACCCAAAGGGGACATTCAGGAACTGTGGCGAGCGCTGGGCCTGCAGGTACCCAACAAGCCGAGCCCCATGGGCGGCGTCGATCCGTTTGTCGTTTGGCAACCTTATAACCCATATCCGAAGCTGCAGCGGCTGATGCAGGCGACCGACGAGTGGATCTTCGTCCGCGAAGAACTCGCTCCGGATGAAGATTTGATCAGCGAGGCCAGCCCGATTACCGCCGGCCTCCAGGAATTGATGTTCCTCTACGCCGGAACGGTCGAATCGGACAAGGACCGGGACGACCTGAGCTTTACCAAACTGGTGCGCACCGGTCCAAACTCGGGCGTCCTCGAGGGTGAAGACGCGCGGCAAAGCCTCCGCGGACCGACCGGCATCGACTTGCGCGTCAAACAGGGCTCGCCTACCGGCAGCCAGTGCCTGGCGATCATGGTCGAAGGCAAATCGGCCGAGCAGCCCAAGGACGCAGCAGCTGACGCCAATAAGGACGCGAAGAAAGATGACGACGCGAAAAAGGATGGCGAAAGCAACGCGCCTGACAGCGCCAAGCCGATTCGAGCCGTCTACGTGACCGATGCCGACTGCATGCTGTCGTTCTTCCTCAACGTGCGCGCGCGGCCTGACCAGTTCGACGATATCCGCTTCCGTTTCCAGAACGTCACCTTCGTGCTGAACATCATCGACGTGCTGACCGGCGAGACCGATTACCCGGCAATCCGCCGTCATGAACCGCAGCACAGCACGCTGCAGCTGCTGGAAAAGCAAAGCGAGATCTATCGCGACGAGGAAGATCAGGAACAGCTCAAGTTCCAAGAAACCTTCAATTCCGAAGTGCAAGCTGCTGAAGAAGAGAACCAAAAGGTCATCGCGAAATTCCAGGATCGCCTGCGAGCTCTCGAGACCGAAGGAGCGACCGACGTCGACAAGCGCCGTGAACAAATCCGCCTGGCACAGGAATTTGAAATCCAACGCGGCATGCTGGCGCGAAAGCTGGCGATCAAGAAAAAGCAGCTGGAAAAAGTGCGCGACCAGGGCATCGCCGAAAGCCGCCGCAAGGCCGATACCGAAGTGCTCAACCTGCAAAACGGTTACAAATTCTGGGCCATCTTCTTGCCTCCGATTCCACCGCTGTTGGTGGGCATCGCCGTGTTCGTCTCGCGACGAGTCCGCGAACGCGAAGGCATCTCGAAGAACCGGCTGCGCTAAATAGGGCAGCCGAGGCCCGCCGTCCGGGCTAGCCGCCGACTCGACCGACTCGAGCCATATCGACACTGACATCCGACACCAAAATTCAACGCCGACAAGTTAAATAGTGGGAGACATCCCGTGAACGAAACTCAAAAGACAGGCCTATTCGCCGCTCTGGCCGTGGCGATGATCGTGCTGGCCGTGGTCACCCGCCCAGTCTCTGTTACCCGCCAGGACGAAAAGGGTGGCATGGCCGCCGGCGACCTGCTGTTCAAAGAAGATGCGGCCGACTTCAGCAAGGCCGCGTCGATGAAGATTACCAAATTCGACGAGAACAAGCTGTCGATGGATTCGTTCGAAGTCGTCAAGGACAAGACGACCGGGCTTTGGAAGATCCCGTCGGAGTACGATTATCCGGCCGACGCCGAAGAGCAGCTGAAAAACGCTACCGCCCCGCTGGGCGATCTGCGCATCCTCGACATCATCGCGGATGCAGGCCGCGACGACCACGCGCTCTACGGCGTCGTCGAACCGAGCGAAAAGCTGGAGGCGGGTGTGACGGGCGTCGGGATGCTGGTCAGCGTCGCCGATGCAGCGGGCAAGAACATGGCCAGCCTGATCGTCGGCAAGCAAGCCGACAAGACGCAGGAGAAACTGCATTACGTCCGCGTTCCCAATCAGGATCCGGTCTACACCGTCGAGATCGATACCGCGGCCTTCAACACGGATTTCAAGAAGTGGATCAAGCCCGACCTGCTGCAGGTCAAGAGCTTTGACATCACGGGTGTCGGCATTCGCGACTACCAGATCGAACGCACGCAAAACGCCGGCCGGCTCGGCGCGCTGATGTCCAAATCGATGGAAGCCGACCTCTCCTACGACACGACCAGCAGCAAGTGGAAACTCGACAGCCTGGTCACGTTCAAGGATGGCCAACCGATGCCGGTCGAACTGACCGACGACCAGGAGCTAAAGACCGAGAAACTGAACAGCCTCCGCACCGCCGCCCAGTCGCTGCAGATAGTTGGCGTACGTCCCAAGCCCAAGGGACTGGCGGCCGACCTGAAGGCCGACAAATCGCTGCTGGAAAGCGACGAAAGCATGATCAGTCTGTTCCAGCAGGGCTTCATTCCGCAGCCCAAGGGGGACACGACCGAAATCTATGCAGTCGCTGGTGAAACGCTGCTGACGACGCGCGACGGGGTGCGTTACGTGCTCCGCTTCGGCGAAGAACGCGTCACCACGCCGGGTCTGGACGGCGAGGGGGACGAAGAGTCCAAACCCGAAGATGCCGCCTCCAAACGCGAGCGTTACTTGCTGGTCACCGCGACCTTGGACGAATCGAAATTTCCCGCGCCGGACCTGCAGGAAGTCCCCGAAACGATCGAGGACCTGAAGAAACTGGACGCGGAAAAAGCTGCCGCCCAAGAGGCTCAGAAGGCTGCTGCGGAGAAAGCCGCAAACGCGGCCGACGAGAACGCCGCCCCAGCCGAGTCCGAAAAGTCCGCCCAACCGGAGCCCGAGCAACCGAAGAGCGACGAATCCAAGCCCGAAGGATCCAAAGCCGAGGAATCCAAGAGCAACGAACCGAAGAGCGACACTGACGAACCGGCCGCCGACGCCCCGAAGGCCGATGACAACACGGCTGAAGACAACAAGGCTGAAGCAAACAAGGCCGACGAGAGCAAAGCTGGGGAGGCCAAGGCTGACGATGGCCAAGCCGCCGAGTCCAGCTCCGACGAAAGCTCCTGCGAGCCGGTCGACGCCGACGCCCAAGAGGCCGCTGCCGATGCGCAAGACGCTGCAGCCAAGGCTGACGATGCCAAAGCTGACGATGCCAAAGCTGACGATTCCAAAGCTGATGATGCCAAAGCTGACGAT
>JBQCJB010000472.1:0-2096 GCA_051953155.1 Aureliella sp.
GCCCCCGACTAGCAAAGTAGTCAAGGCCAGCCCAATGCCTAGGAGGCGGCTGGCGGCGGTCTGCGGCGAATCACTCTTGGTCGACGACATGTTCGCCTCCGTCGCGCGTCGATAACGCTACCCAGATCAGCGGATCGATGAACGCGGATGCATAGCGCACCGACCCGTCCCCCATCTGCACGTTGCAGCCTGGGCCATGTTCGCCCCACATCTCGTCGGTATGGCCGAAGGGATTGTTCGGAGCGTGGATGATCACTTGCGGATGGTCATGCGTATCGGGCCCGCTGTGAACGCCCACCAAACAGCCGCCGCTATTGTTTTCGGATAGCCACGGCCGCAAATCCAGCCGCGGCGGCGTGACCGCGTGCGGAACGACGCCGACCCATGTCTTGTGGCTGAGCACGGAACTGTGCTCTCCTAAAAAGATGGTGCTCGAAAGTCCATCGGTGATGCGCCGCAGCGGCATGCGCGCGTTCGGAAAAATGGACCATCGATGCGCGCCGGTCGGTTGTTGTTGGCAGCGATCGGTTCGCCCACTTCATAGTCGTAGCAGTATTGGGTCGCTCGTCCCCAGGGCTGGTGAATCCCAGCGTTGGTGACGTAGTGGCTGTGCCCAAAGCGAATGTGGCTGCCGTCGTCGCGCACGATCGGCTTGCCGTGGCGGTGATCGGTTTCGCTCTCGACCAGGAATCCGTCGCTGCCACCGCTGGCCGATGGACACAAGAAGACCGGCAGCTTGACTGCGACCAAGGCTGCATTGACCGGCGCCCAGCAGGGTTGGCTGATGTCCAGTCGCTGATGCAGCGAGCTTTGCTCGACGAACGGCAGGAGCATCGTGCCCCAGGCCCAGCCGGGCGTCGAGTTGCGGAAGGCGTCCGCACAGACCACGCCGTAAAGTGTCCGGTCCTCGCGCGTGTTGCTGACATAAGCCGGCGGGATCACGCGATGGCTCGACTCGTAATTCAAGAGGGCCAGTCCGAGATTGTGCAAGTTGCTCTGGCATTGCATCCGCCGGGCGGCCTCCCGGGCCGCTTGCACGGCCGGCAGCAGTAGCCCGACGAGCACTCCGATGATGGCGATTACGACCAAGAGTTCCACCAGCGTGAAACCTTCGGCCGCGCGCTGCCGCATGCGAACTTTGGCAGAGACCATACCCCGAGCCCTCCCCACGAAAAAGAGAATCGGCCGATTTGTAACATGGGCTACACTTTTGAAATTTGTAGCATAGGCTACACTCGTGTCAATAGTCCGGCGCGCATCAGGAAGAGTGAATGCGCGCCGCCGCAGAAGGCTGTCGCGCGGCCATTAGGCCGATGGCAGCCGCGACAAACTGACAGTCCCCGCCGCCATCGCCAGGGCGGCCAGCCCGAAGCCAACTTCGGGCGAGACCAGCGTCCAGAGCATGCCCACCGCCGAACTGGACAGGAATTTGGCCACGCCGTTGACCGTGCCGAGCGCCCCGAGACTGGTTCCCAAGTTTTCCTCGGGTACCAACGCCGCCGTGATCGTCGACTCGAGCGTCTCTTGGACAGCCATGTAAAGTCCAGCGACCCAAAAGATGCCGGCCAGGAACAGCCAGCTGTCGGTTTGACGGAAGAACGCCTGGGTGGTGAGCACGGCGTTCAGGACTCCGAGAGTGTAACCAGCCACCAGCACGCGCAGCGGGCCGACGCGATCGGCCAAAACGCCTACCGGAAACGAGGCGACCGCTTGGGTCACGTTGCGCAGAACGTAGAGCATGCCGGCGATCTGGGCCGCTGCGATCATGCCCCGGGAGGGAGCCAGCAACTGCGTGGCTGCGAGGATGAGCAGGCTGTGCGAAAAGTCGCCGATGCCGAACAGTCCGACGCCCCGCAGGTAGCGTTTGAAGCGGGCGGGCAGGCCTCGCAGCGAGGTGATGAACCGCAGGGCGGGATTGGGCGAGTGCGCCGGGTCCCGTACGAGCCACAGAAAAGCGACCACCGCTAGCAGGCCCGGCACAATGCTCAGCCAGAGCACCAGTCGAAATGGCCCGGCAGGCGAATGCCAGTGGAGCTTTTGCGCCCAGCCTAGCAACGCCACGCCCAGCAGCGGTCCGAGCACCGCGCCGAGAGTGT
>JBQCJB010000473.1:0-2179 GCA_051953155.1 Aureliella sp.
TGCTCGCATCGCCGCAGCCGATCGAGGATACGATCCAGACGCTGGATGGCCGCTGGTTCATCCGTCGCGTGCTGGCCTATAGCACGGCCGACAACCAGTGCGACGGGCTGGTGGTGACTTTCGTCGACGTGACCGAGCTGCGCAAGAGCGAGAAACGTCTGAAGGCTGCCCTGCATGGTGGCTGTGTCAGCGCTTGGGAAATCAACCTGCGTACCAAAGAAGTTTGGCGCACGGCCGGCCATGACCAATTGTTCGGATACGCGGAAGATCTGCCGGTCTGGAACCTCGAAACGTTCCTGCAGCACGTCGTGCCCGAGCAGGTCGAAGCGGTTCGGCAAAAATTCGATCAATGCATGGAGACGTTCGATGACTGGTCGCTCGAGTGCGAAATCATCCGCACCGACGGCCAGCGCCGCTGGTTGTTTGCACGGGGCCTGCCCGCCGGCGACCTGCACGGCAATCCGACGCGGATGTATGGCACGATCGGCGATGTGACCGAACGCAAAAGGTCCGAACACGCGCTCACCGAGAGCGAAGCGCATCTGCGCCGCATCATCGATAACATGCTCGGGTTTGTCGGCGTTCTGGATGTCAGCGGAGTGCTGCTGGACGCCAACGAGGCCGCGTTGCAAGTTGGCGGCGTCACTCGCGAGATGGTCATCGGCAAGCCCTTTTGGGAATGCGATTGGTGGGTGCATGATCCTCGCCAAGTTCAGCGTTTGAAGGCTTCGATCGAAAAGGCTCGCGGTGGCCAGGCGGTCCGTTACGATGCGCGAGTCCAGACGGCTGGCGGTGGCCTGATCGATATCGATTTCATGCTAGTGCCAGCCCACAACGATCAGGGGCAGATTACCCATCTGATCCCTTCAGCCGTCGACATCACTCCGCGCAAGAAGGCTCTCGAGGCCTTGCAGGAAAGCGAAGCGTTCAATCGTTCGATCCTCGAGAGCAGCGGCGACTGCATCAAGGTCCTGGATCTGGACGGCCGCCTAATCTCGATCAACGACTCTGGACTCCGCGCTTTGGAAGTCGACGACGTCGCGCAGATTCAAGGGGAGCCATTGACGTCTCTGTGGCCACAGGAAGATCATTCGGTCGTGGTCGCCGCCTACGAAGCTGCGGTCGCCGGCGGGGTTGGGCATTTTGTTGGCCAATGCCCGACTGCCAAGGGGACGCTGAAGTGGTGGGACGTGTTGATCACTCCCATCCTCGGCGATAACGGCAAACCCGAACGATTGTTGTCGATCTCGCGCGACATCACGCAGTCGCGGACCATGGAACAGGCCATTCAAGAGAGCGAAATGCGCTTTCAGACGCTGGCCGACCACATGGCCCAGTTGGCCTGGATGGCCGATCCGAGCGGCAACATCACCTGGTACAACCAGCGCTGGTTCGAATACACCGGCACGACGCTCGAGGAGGTCGAGGGCTGGGGCTGGGAGCGATGCCACCACCCGGATCATCTTCAGCGGGTTACGGTGAAGTTCAAGCATGCCTTGGACAATGGGCTATTGTGGGAAGACACTTTTCCGTTGCGTGGCAAGGATGGCACTTACCGCTGGTTCCTGTCCCGAGCCATGCCCATTCGCGACGCTTCCGGCCAGATCATTCGCTGGTTCGGAACCAACACCGACATTTCCGACCGCATTCGCATCGAAGCAGAACTCGAAGAAGCGCGGCGGCTGGCCGAAGCGGCCAATCAGGCCAAGAGCGATTTCTTGGCCAATATGAGCCACGAGATCCGCACGCCGATGACAGCCATTCTCGGCTTCGCCGAATTGCTCAAGGTTTCCGATGAAGCCGAAGGCGAGAAGGTGGAAACGATTCGCCGCAACGGTCAGTTCCTGCTCGAACTGATCAACGATATTCTCGATCTGTCGAAGATCGAAGCGGGGAAAATCGAAATCGATGTCTTGCGCTTCAGCCCTAGCAAACTGGTCGAAGATGTTTGTTCTTTGATGCATCTGCGGGCGGTGGAATCCAACCTCGATCTCAAGGTCGAGTACGTCGGCTTGATCCCGGATGTCATCGAGAACGACCCGATTCGCGTGCGGCAAATTCTGATCAACCTCGTCGGCAACGCCATCAAATTTACCCACGAAGGCTCGATCCGCTTGCGGCTGAGTTTCAGTCCCGAAGATCGCATGTTGCGGTTCGATGTCGTCGATACCGGGATCGG
>JBQCJB010000474.1:0-4186 GCA_051953155.1 Aureliella sp.
AGCTCGGGATCTTGGGCTTGGGCCAGCAGTTCCGACTCGTGCCGAAAACGTACCGATGCCAGATCGGTTATTCCGGGACGAACGGTCAACACGTCGGCGTAATCGCTGGAAAACATTTCGACGTACTTGCGCACTTCGGGACGCGGGCCAACCAGACTCATGTCGCCGCAGAGTACATTCCATAACTGCGGCAGTTCATCGACTTTCCACTTGCGCAGCCAATGCCCTATCGGTGTGATGCGCGGATCGTCGCCGACGGTGATCGCCATGCCCTTGGCTGGCGCGTCCTGGACCATCGTGCGGAACTTCAAAATCGCAAAAGGGCGAAACCCGCGGCCGATGCGCTCTTGGCGAAACAGCACGGGCCCGGGCGAACTGAGCTTGACCAGCCCGGCCACCACGCACAGCAACGGCGCCATCGCAATCAGGCCGGCCGAAGAGACAACGATATCGAACAGTCGCTTCATGGATTCGTCTATCCGCGGGCGTAGCGCTCGCACAACAGCCGCACCGAGTCGATGACGTGGCCGAGTTCCTCTTCACGCATGTCGGGAAACAGGGGCAGGCTGAGGATCCGCTGCCACTGGGCCGACGCGACCGGCAATTGCTCCTCGCGCCAACCGAAAGTCGACTCGTAGTAAGGATGCAAGTGCAGCGGACGCCAGTGCACCGAACATCCGACGCCCTGCTCGCGCAGGAGATCGATGAACCGATTGCGATCGATCGAAAGCCGATCCAGCCGCAGACGAATCGGATAGAGGTGCCAGGCATGCAACCGGTCTTCGCTCGCGCCGGGCAATTCGAGCTGCGGCAGCTCCTCGAAGGCCAACGTGTATGCGTGGGCAATCAGTTCGCGTTTCTGCCTGAGTTCTTCGGCCCGCTGGAGCTGATGCAGCCCCAGGCTGGCCGCGATGTCCGTGAGATTGTATTTGTAGCCTGGAGCCATGATCCGGTAGTCCCAGCTGCTGCCGCCGGAGTACCGCGTCCACGCATCGCGCGACAAGCCATGGAGCGACATCTGACGAATGCGATCGACCAAAGCGTCGTCTTCGGTCGTTACCATGCCTCCTTCACCCGTGGTGATCGTCTTGTTGGTGTAAAAGGAAAAGCAGGTCACCGAGGAGGTCCCGCCGCCACAATACTGCCAGGGCTCCGAGCGGCCGGTGCGCATGGCCGCCGGAAAGGCATGAGCCGCATCCTCGACGACCCACAAGCCGTGCTCTTGAGCAAAGCGGTTGACCGCGTGCATATCCAGCATCAGTCCACCGATATGCACCGGGATGATGCCGACAACCTCCATGGCCTGATCGTAACCGAGCTGGCCGCTGCGTAACTGCTTCAGCTTGAGCGCCGCATCGTCCAAGTCCATGTTCAGCGAATCGTCCAGACAATCGACCAGGATCGGAATGGCTCCCTGGTACCGCACGATTTCCGCTGTTGCTGCGAAGGTCATCGTCGGCACCAACACGCCTTGACCAGCGCGAAGGCCCAGCGCCTCGACGGCCAAGTGCAAAGCCGCCGTGCACGAATTGAGCGCAACGGCATGCCGCGCCTGCACAGCCTCTGCAAACCGGGTCTCGAACTCCTTGGCGCGAGGACCGGTCGTCAACCAGCCCGAGCGCAGGCACGCGACCACTTCCGCGATCTCAGCTTCGCTGATCGACGGGCGGAAGAAAGGCACGCTCTCGCATTTGCGTTCCTGAATCAACACTTGGCAAAGTCTCCAAACGGGAATGGTGTTCGATGCACGGCAGCAGTCACTTAAAGGGCGGAGGCCACTTCGTCGGCAGATAGGGCACCGGTTCGAGCGCTAGCCGAATCGTGGACAGCGCCGGTGGCCGAATCATGGGTCGGATCGCAGGCTGAAGCATCGGCTGGCCGCGCCGCGCTCGCGGCGGTGCCAGCGGTTATGGCGGAACCGGCTGTCGGAACCAGCCGACCGTGCTGTAGTTGTCCCAGCCAGTTCTGAATGATCGAGTTCCAAGACAGCTCGCGTTCGACCAGCGCGACGCCATTGCCGCCCATTTCGTCTCGCAAGTCAGGGTCATCGGCCAGGCGAGTGATCGCGTCGGCCAGCTCGTGGGCCGACTGCGGTGGCAGCGCCACGCCGCAATGGTGCTCAACAACCATGTCGGCCGATTCGCCGCGACCGGAGTAGATAACTGGAACCCCGCAGGCCAGCGGCGGAAACGTCTTCGATAGCCGCATCTTCTCGGCAGCAGGGATATCTTTCATCACGACCAGCGATGCATAGCTGATCGACATCAACTGCGCCATCTCTCGGAAGGGACTTTGAGCGAAGACCACGTTGGTGAGCCCGAAATCGCGCGCCATGTCCTTCAGCTTTTGCCGCACCGGGCCTTCACCGACCAGCAGCAGCACGATGTCGCTGCGGTCGCGAAGCAGGCGAGCCGCTTCGATCAGCACTTCCAGCCCGTGATAGAACGCATGCGTGCCGGCATAAACGAAGGCCTTCTTGCCGTGCACCCCCAGCTTCCGCGCGTAGTCATCGTCGTAAGGCAGCGGTTTGAGAATGTCGGTGTCGGCTCCGTTGGGCAAAAACGAAATCTGCTGCCTGGGAATCCCGCGCTCGGCGTAATAGTCGATGAAGCGATGCGTGACGGTCGACACCGTCCACGACTGCCGCATGAAAAGGTTCTCCATCGCCACCGCCGTCCGCAGCAGCAGCCGCGCGCCGACGAAGCCCAACTGCTTGGCCACGTCAGTCTGGAGATCGGGAATGTTATAGACATAGGGCACACCGCGGAGCCATTTCATCAGCAGGCCGGCGATGCCAATCGAAATCGGTTGCGATTCGACAAACAGGACGTCGACCTTCTTCATGCGGAACAGCACGTACAACGTCGCCGTCAACGTGAACGACAGGTAGTTGCACAGCCGGATGAACGGATTGCGGCCGGTGGCCGCGTACAACCAGACGCGATTGACTTCGATCCCATCGATCGATTCGCGATGGAACCACTTGCCGCGGTATTCGGGATGGATGATGCCGGTGGGATAATTGGGCATGCCGGTCACGACGCGGACGTCGATACCGTGCTTGACCAGATTCCGCGCGAGCGTGTGCAGGCGGACTTGCGGCGCTCCGGGCTCGGGAGGGTAATACTGCGTAAGGATTACCCAGCGTTCGCCCGGGTTACCGATGGTTTTCCGACGTCCCGAGCGTTTTGGTGATGGGGGCTCGGCGTGCGCGGCGTGCGAGCTATCGGACTTTGGCGTTGAGTGCATTGGCGAGAACCTGATTCCATTGCGGCAAGATGACGGACCAATCGACGCGCTCGGCGGTGGCGCGGGCACCGGCAGAAAGATGTTGGGCTAACGAAGAGGGCTGCAGGACGCGGCGGAGGGCGCTGGCCATTGCCTCGGCATCATCCGGTGGCACCAGCAGGGCATCCTGCTGGTCGGTGGCCAGGTAGGGAATGCCGCCGACGTTGGTGGTCACGACGCACAGCCCACAGGCCATCGCCTCCAGCACGCTGACCGGCGTGTTATCGAAATTGGTCGTGTTCATCAGCACGTCACTACGGCTGAGCCATTTGGGAATGTCAGCCTTGGGGACCGCGCCGGCGATCGTCACATTTCGGCTGAGATCCAGTTCGTCGATCGCACGCCGCGTGGCCGCCAGGCTGCCGTCGTTCTTGTCCGGTCCCAGCATGACCAGCTGGATTTCGGGAAACTCCTCCTTCAGCAGGCCGATCGCGCGCGGGGCCAGGGAAGGGTTGTAGATCGCGTGGAACGAGCGCACCCAAATCAGTCGTGGCTGCGGATGGCTGCGCAGCCGGAACGGATAGTCGCCAACATCCAAAGCATTGGGCAGCAAACGCAATTCGCTGCGATGGCGTTGCATCTGCTCGCGCAAATAATTCGACGGTGTAGTGACTTCGCAGGCGGAGGCGAGCAACCGCCCCACGCGTCGCGGATACCGCTGAGCGAACTTCGGCAGGTTCCCCCCGTGCAGCGTCAACACGTAGGGCTTGCCCAAGCGCCGCAGCGTCCAGCAAACGGCTTCGGCCCAAATGAAAGCCGGACCGCTATAAACGTCCACTTGAGCCACTTCGAAGTGGCGTCGGTTTCGCACCACTGTCGAAAGCATGTCGGCCAGCCGAGCGGCCGGAGTTCGCCTGGTCGAGGTCGTCAGCACGTTCCAGCCGTCGGCAGCCAGCCG
>JBQCJB010000475.1:0-2370 GCA_051953155.1 Aureliella sp.
AGTCTCTTGCCGCAGCCGGGGCATTTAGGCATCTTCAAGCTGCCGCACACGATCTTTGAGAAGGCGACGCGACTGGCCGTGGCGCGGCGCGCCCGTCCGGTCGCCTTTACCAACGGCGATATCCTGCTGCTGCCCGATGCGTACTGGGGCACCAAGGGCGTCTGGGAACCAGTCGCCCATGCGCGAGCCAACGGAGCGCTGGTCGCGACCGTGCTCTACGACCTCATTCCGTTGACCCACCCGCAGTTCATCGGAGGCGCGACGCCGCCGAGATTTTTGAACTACCTCCAGTGCGTCGCCAAGTATTCGGATCTCATCGTGGCGATCTCGAACACGGTCCGCGATCAGATGGTCGAGTACATGCAGGCCAACTGCGCACCGGGCACTCACTGCGAAGACGTGCGCTCTTTTGAACTGGGGGCCGATCTCGCCTTGACCGACGGCCCTGTCCGCGAATCGCTGCGACAGTTGATGAGCGACAGCCAGAGCGCTTCGCCACCTTTTCTATGCGTAGGAACTTTTGAGCCGCGCAAGAACCATGCGTATCTGCTCGAGGCTTTCGAATTGCTCTGGCAGTCCCGCCCGGAAGCCAGGTTGATGCTGGTCGGCCGGCCGGGTTGGGAGTGCGATCCGCTGCTGCAAAAGTTGGCAGAGCATCCGCGTCGCGATCGGCAGTTGTTCGTCTTTCACGATCTGTCCGATGCCGAACTGCAGCACTGTTACCGCAGCTGTCGCGCGATTATCCATCCCTCATGCGTCGAAGGGTTTGGCCTGCCGATCGTTGAATCGCTCTGGCACGGCAAGCAGACGTTTGCCAGCGACACAGCGATCCACCGCGAAGTCGGCGGTCAGGCCTGCACGTACTTCGATTTGGCCGATCCAGGCTCGTTAGTATCCGCGCTCTGTCGCTGGGAAGACGAGTCTGAAGGAGCCACGCCGCAGTCGGCTACGCGGCGGGCGCTCTCTTGGCAGGAAAGCTCGCGAGCCCTGTTCGCCAGCTGCGTGGATGCCTTCGGCCAGCGCCGGAGCGGGCCCGAACTTTCGGCTTGCGCCTGAAAAGACGGTCGCGCCGACTGGGCATACCAGCGAAACTCTGCTCGAGCTCGAAAGTTCTTTGATCGCGGCTCCAGCGCACTGCCGACAATGCTCGATGAGGCACACTCGGCGGGCGCCGGCACTTCCCGCTCGGCTGGCGCATGGTCACTTTCCCGGGCTGCCTCGCCGGATCACGGATGATCCTCGAACGACAACCGCGGCGTTGTCGCATGTTCGATCGATCGTCGCAGCGGGCGTGAACACCGGTGATGAGCGAACCTCGCAAGATCAAATTTGACGTGGAAGCGACCGTCCTTGCAGGCGTCTGCGCGCTGCTCTGGGTCAGCCTGCTGACGTATGACGCGGCCGATCCGATCGGTCCGTTGGTCATGCCGCTGGATCGCTTTTATCAGGCGGCCGACAGCGTCTACCCGCCCAACGAGTCGATCCAAAACTGGTGCGGCTGGGGTGGGGCTCTGCTGGCCCAGATGCTCGTCGAAGGCTTGGGCGTCGGGGCAATTCCACTGGTCGCGGCCATCAGCGCGCTGACCTTGTGGATGTTCCAGGTCCAAGACAACTTCGTCGCTCCCTCGCGCCAGTTCGGATGGTTGCTGGTGATCGTCGCCTTCACGACGCTGGCGACTCTTTTCAACGTGCCTGCGCCGCAGTCCCCGGCCATCGGACCGGGGGGCTATCTGGGCGCACTGACGACCACCTGGCTGAACGAACACTTCGCCCTGATCGGCAGCGTCATCCTGACCCTGGCCGTGATGGTCGCCGGTCTGCTACTGAGCACCGACTATGTCGTGCTGCGGTGGCTGCTATGGTTGTTGGCCGGCGGTGCGGCGTTTGCCGTGACGACGGCGTCAGCCAGTCGCCGCGGCGTGGCCGGACTGAGCCCGCTGGCCCGGCTGGTTCCGAGACTGCGCACGAGCGACGTCGACGGCGGCATCGAGCTCTCGGGCAGCGGCGGCGCCGACGGAGTTTCCATCCGCATCCGAGGCCAGCAGGTCGGCCAGGCCCCCGAGACCAAGCCAACCACTGCAGCGGCAGCCACACCTGGCAAAGGCGCCCCCTCTGCGCCGCGAACCGCCGATGCGGCCGCAGTGGCCGCTAGCGCTGCGCCGAGCGCTGCCGCCGCCGGCGCCAAGCCCGCTGAATCGCTGATCGCCGGTGTGGCAGCTGTGGCCTCAAACCTGCTGGCGACGAAGCTCAAACCCGATCCCGTTGCCGCCTCGAGCAGCGAGGAAGATGTCGCAGCCGCCCTCGACGAGGATGAAGGGGAAGACCTCGAGTCCAGCGACGCGGCCGAGTCGGAGGAAGCCAGCGAAGGAG
>JBQCJB010000476.1:0-5238 GCA_051953155.1 Aureliella sp.
GAACCAGCTGAAGTTCTATCTGCGGGCTGTCGCCAATGCGATCCTCGACTACAAGATGCACTGCACAGAGCTCAGCGATTCCGATGCGCTGCGATTTCTCATCGAAGATGCCTATCAATCCGAGGGCGAAGCTCGGTTGAAGATCGTGCGGGCCAAGCAGAGTTCGGTGCAGCTGAGCACCTACTTCGTCGGTCGCATGGCGCACTATCGGCTGCGGCAGCAGCTGCAACGCGAACTCGGCGACCAGTTCCAGCTCGGCCGCTTCCACGAAGCGGTGCTGGCCGAGGGCTCCGTGCCGGTGAAGTTTTTGCCGGAGCTAGTCCGCAGTCGATTGGCCAGTGGCAACAGCCGCCAGGCAGCCACCTCTAACTAGAAACTGCGGCGAGCCGGTTGGGGAGCGACGTAAGTCGGCCGAACGTAAGTCGGCGTGCCATAGGTAGGCGCTGCGTAAGTCGGCGCCGCGTAGGTGGGTGTTCCGTACTGCTCTTGCACGATGACGGTGCCCCCGGGGGGCGTCATCACGGTGGTCGCCGAGGTGCCCATCAGCGTGCTGCCGCTGGGGTAGGTTGCCCCCCGCAGCGGAGCTTGCTGCATGGCGTTGATCACGTTCTCGCACACGCCCTGCTGGTGCAGCGTGATGATGTCGTTGGTATCGATGCGCCGCTGGAGACCGGTGGCGTAAATGTGATTGACGATGACCGACTCGGCGACGCCGCTGCGCGTCATGGTGATGACGTCGGCCGTGCTCACCCCAGGCTGGACGACGACCGGCGAGGCGGCTGGGTAGCTGCGGTAAGTGTGGGTGTGCGAGTGGCCGCGCTGATGTTGGTTCCACTGCTGCTGTTGATAGTAGCGATCGCGGGCGATTTGTTGGTCGCGAGCATTGCCGATCAATCCGCCAGCAACCGCGCCGATTGCGCCGCCGATCATCGCGCCTTCGGGTGTTTCATGGTTCTGATGGCCGATGATGCCGCCGATGACCGCACCTCCGACGCCGCCCAGTACCGCGCCGTTGCGCGTGCCGTTTTGGGCATAGGCAGGTTGCGCGATCAGCAGGAGAGCCAAGCCAGCGAACAACTTCCGTGTCATGATTCCTACTCGCAAGTACGAAGGACTTCGGCCGACATGCTTCTTGTAGATCGGCACGCCGCGGCCTCGAAGCGAAGTAAACTCGCTCAAACGCCCCCGCGTCAAGGCGACTTCGCATACCGTCTCTTACGCAATCCGCAGCCACGCGAACGAGCGGTAAGGTGTAAGGTGTAAGGTGTAAGGTGTAAGGTGTAAGGTGTAAGGTGTAAGGTGTAAGGTGTAAGGTGTAAGCAGGAAGTTGGAAGTTGGAATATTTGGGTCGGTCTCCCCCTCGCCCCGCTTCGGGGAGAGGGGGCTGGGGGGTGAGGGGTTAGCAGCACCACAGAGCCAACCCTAGCCCTTGCACGCTTTGTGAGCGAAGCGAAAGCCCTTTTTCAGTCCTTGCCGGGGTGCGCGATTTGGGACCAGTATTTCTCGAAAGCGCCGTCGTGCTGGAAGTCGGGGCTGTTGTCCTGGTCGTGGCAATCGAGGCAGCGGGCCTTGGCTTCGGCTAAAGGCAATCGCATCTGGGCTCGCAATTGCTCGAGCAGTTTGGCGTCGGCCTCGACGTCGCCGTTTTCCGCAGCCACGTGTTTGGAACCGGGGCCGTGGCAATTCTCGCAACCGCTGCCTGTCAGCATCGGCGTTTCCTCGAGCGACGTATAGCCGCTGGCATACGGAAAATAGCTCTTGGCATTCCAGCCCGTCACGTGGCAGCTGAGGCATTCGGGATCGTAGTGCCGCGGAATCATGCTGCGGTCGTTCGGTGGATGGACCAGCGATTCGGTGGCAGCCGCGTGCTTGCTCTCTTTCCAGACGTCGAATGCATGCGTGTGGCACTCGCCGCACGTCTCGCTGCCGACGAATTTTTTCTCGTCGGGCAGCGTCGAGGCTCGCAAGCCGAGCCCATCAAAGCCGAGGCTCTGGAGTTGTTTCTGATAATTGGCAAAGCGTTCGAGCATGCGCGGCGAATCGGGGAACTGCGAACTGAGCGCCACGCGCTGGTAACGCACCGGCTGGTCGCTGTCCTCGGGGTACAGGCCCACCAGAACCGTGTACATGCCTTTGGCGCCGACCTGAGCCAGTTTGGTCTGGCTGTCAGGGATCGATTCCAGTTGGTAGAACGGTTCGGGATAGCCGCCCGAGGTAACGACCAGATCAAAGCCTGGCACAGCCTTGGCCAACTGCTGCGATTCTTCGAGCGTCGCATGGGCCAGCAGCACGAGGTAATCGCAACCAGCCTCCTTCAGCTTCGACAACACCGGCGCGAGCGATTCGGCAGCGGGGCTAGTGATGACATCGCTGTTGCCGGTCAGCTCTTTGCGAAAACTATCGCCCAGTATGGCGGTCACGCCGATCTTGCGGCCCCCCGCCTCGATGATTTTCGACTTGGGCATGTACTCCTCGATGAGGATGTAGGCGTTTGAGGAAATGAACGGAGTCTCCGTCTTCCCCTCGGTCGCCGTCAGCGAGAGCAGATGCGTGCTCGACAATTTCAAGTCATCGACGCCCAAGGTCGCGGCTCGGTAATCCATGTCCTTGAGGGCGTCGACGGTCGTCTGGAATTTGATCTCGGCTTGCCGACCGGCGCGGCGCTCGAAATTGCCGACGTCCATCGGCAGGACATCCCAGCCGCGGTCGATCAATTGCTGCAGCAGCGTATCGCGGCGATTAAGGCCTCCCTTTTGATTCTCCAAGCCCGTACAGCCACACGGTTCGATGTAGCCATGTTGCTGGCCGGTGAAGAAGAGCAAGGCCTGCGGCTTGGGCCAATCCTTGGCGATCTCTTGATGCTTCTCTTCGTAGGAAGCCAGCCCCGAATCGGCGGCGTGCGCATCGGCCGCGGAGGTAGCTTTTTCCGGCTTGCTGAGCTCGCGATTAGCGGCGTCCGAGTTGACCAGTTCCGCCTTGACGCCGCTCCGCGGGCTGGGCGATTCGACGGCGACCACTTCCTTCGCTTCAGGCTCCGACGATTCGGAATCCGCCGATTCAGGTTCCGCTGGCGTGGGCTGGGCCGATTTGAGCTCGACCGAGGGAGCGATGACTGGTTTGGGTTCCGGCGATTGGAGCTGTGCCAGCTCCGGTTCGGCCAGCGTCGGTTCGCCCTGGCTCAGTTGGCTAGGCGGCTGCGACTGGGCACTTTGAGTTTGAGCGCTCTGCGAAGAAGCCCCCTGCGATTGCGCAGGTGCGGCCGCCGCTGAGTCTGGGCCCGGATCGAGCGTTACGTAGCCTTGGCTGTCGACGGTGATCGGGCCGCTGGGCGTGTGCTGCCTGGATTGTTCCGCTGCGTCCGGGCTAGTCGCTTCAGCCGGTGCTGTGGACTGGCGGGCGCTCGTCTGGTCGGCCGGCGAGGTCTGCTGAGCGGACTGGTCGGCCTCGGTGCGGGCGGAGGTGGACTTCGATTGAGTTGGCGAGCATCCCAGGGCAGCCACCATCGCCGCCAGAGCTAGCATCATTCCTATCGTTGGGCGGTCTGCTGGTCCGACACCTGACGACAATCGAAACATGAACAGTTTCCTTCCTGGAGACGCGCGCCGGAGCGATCCGCTGGCCGAGCTACTCGATGATGACTCGCACGTTGACGCGGACTTCGGGGATGTTCGGATGATTAGTCTTAATGACGAATTTGCCAAAGTTGTTCGGATTGGTTCCGGGGAACATGGCTGGAGGAGCCCCTTTGGGGATAGAGCAAGTTATCGGATAAAGCGTCCGATTGGTTTGTTGTTTCGGCTCGCCAATCGTCACAATCATCGAATCCTGCGGAACAACCTCGCCCAGTTCCAGCTCAAGCGAGTCTTGCATCGGACCTTGGACCGACAAGTGCAACCGCGTTTCGGCTCCCGACTGCCGATCTACTTTGCCCAGGTTGAGTATTTTGTTTTTCGCGTCGTAGGATGGACCCGCGATCAACTGGATATCCCCGACCACGTTGCCGGTGACGTTCAGTTCGACGTCGGCAACGTTCTTGACGTTGGTCGTCAGAAGAATTCGCGATTCGAACGGTCCCATCGGCATGCCTTCGGGGATGGTGACATTGATTTGGGCTGCGCCGTTGGCCTTGGCGTGCTCTGGGAATCGCAACTTGTCGACCGCGATCGGCGTGACGCTGATCTTGACCAGGTCGGCCGTGCGCTGGTCGGCCCAGGTCGCTTGCGTGATCTCGAGCGGTTGGTCACCGAATCCAAAGACGTAGGCCGTGCGCTTCAGTTCGCCGGTGACCGGGATATCGCCCAGGTTGAGATCGGCGGGCTCGGTCAGCACCGTGCGAGCCACGACGCCGCGAACCGATAGGACAACCTGCGGGTGCTCGGGATCGGAAGTCTTGATCGTGGCGGTTTGGCTGAATTCGTTCAGAACGCCGGTCGCCTTCCACTCGAGCGTCACGGCGGTCTCTTCGCCGGGAGCGAGCGAGGGATTGTCCAGTTTGCCGATCGTGCAGCGGCAGCTCGAACCGACGACTTCCAGCTTCAGCGGCCCCTTGCCGATGTTGCGAAAGATGAAACTGTGGGCTTTCGAACTGCCCTGCTGCATCGATCCGAAATCGAAACTCGTACCGCCGACGACTTCGACGCGCGGCTCGCCCAAGTCCGACGTTTCGGTAACCTCGGGGACCGAGTCTTCGATGGCGATCGTCGGGCTGGAGACGGCGCGAAAACTGGCCAGGCGTTCGTCGGTGTCGCGGTAGTTGACCGCATATTGGGCGATGCCGCCA
Source organism: Aureliella sp. (assembly GCA_051953155.1). Classification (GTDB taxonomy): domain Bacteria; phylum Planctomycetota; class Planctomycetia; order Pirellulales; family Pirellulaceae; genus Aureliella. The sequence goes on from JBQCJB010000476.1 coordinate 4,781, forward strand.
GCGGCGCCGAGAATGCACGCACCTACCAGGACGAGAACCAACCGAAGCATCGTCAGCTTTCCTCGAGAAAAGAAACGCTTGGAAAAACGATTGTCGAAATAGCGCGACCGGACCCGGACTCGAGCCGCGATCGGTCGCAGCCATCAAGTGGGCGCGCCGATCGGATCATTGTAACAGCTCGCCTGGATCAGGTATTGAGACGATTACGCAGGAAATCGCAGATCGGTTCGGCTGCGACCGACATGGCCCCAGGCGACGGGCGGACGATTGCCGAGTCGGGAAATCTGCCAGAGGACAGCCCGGGGGGCAGCCAGACGCGTTGCATGCCGAGCTTGCGATCCAGGTGGGGTGTGTTCTCGCTGAGGGACAGTGCTGCGTCCAGCTCGCGCCGCGCCTCGTCATCGCGGTCGAGCAGCGCCAAAACGACGGCCCGCTGGGCATGCAGACCGACATGGCTC
>JBQCJB010000477.1:0-3759 GCA_051953155.1 Aureliella sp.
GGGGCGGAGATTCTGGTCGACCGGGTTCGCCGCGAAATCACGCGAGGCAAAGTGCTGACCGATGATTGGCTCGACGTGATGCGCGTCTGGCATTCGCTGGGCGGCATTAGTTCGGCGACGATGATGTTTGGCCACGTGGAAACGCTCGAAGAACGCGTCGAGCACTTGGAGCGGCTGCGGCAACTGCAGGACGAAACGGGCGGCTTTACCGCGTTTATCTGCTGGACGTTCCAGCCCGATCACACCCAACTGGCCCATCTGCCCAAGCTGGGGGCTCATTCGTACCTGCATACGCAGGCAATCGCGCGGCTGTTTCTGGACAACATTCCGAATATCCAGAGCAGCTGGGTCACGCAGGGTTTGAAGGTCGGGCAACTGGCTCTTCTGTACGGGGCCAACGACATGGGGAGTCTGATGATCGAGGAGAACGTTGTGGCCGAGGCGGGCACGGTCCACTACCTGACTCTGGACCAGATCCGCGCGGCGATCGCCGAGTTGGGCTACCAGCCGCGGCAGCGGGACGTCTTCTACCGTCTGGTGGACGCCGAGCTCGAGGAGCGGGCGATCGAGGCCAATCGGCCAGTGGCTGCGCCGGCCCGCTAAGGGGCTGTAGGGGCCATTTTGACAGGGGCGGCCGGAGACTGGGGTCAAAAAAACTGCCAGCTCAAAAAACCAATGTTTTGCTTGATGAAACGCAGCGCAGCGGAGCCCAAAAACGCCCGCGGCACAGGTTTTGCTTAGGTTCGCGGAGACCAGTTTTCAGGTGCCTTTTTGACGGTCAGGTTGTTGCCTGCTGCCGTGAAAACATAGTGCTTTCCCAAACCACCACATTCAAATTCCTTCGGAGGAGTGCCGCTCATGGCGACGGCGACAAAGAGCAAGGACAAGACCACTGTGAAGTTGCAACCGATTGGCGACCGTTTGGTTGTCAAACGCGAGGAGTCGGAGGGCAAGACGGCCGGTGGCATCGTTCTGCCGGACTCGGCCAAGGACAAGCCGACGCGCGGTACGGTCGTGGCCGTGGGCGACGGTCGCTTGCTCAACGACGGCAAGCGTGGGGCTCTGCAGGTCAAGGTCGGCGACCGCGTGCTCTTCACTAGCTACTCGGGCGAGAACATTGAAATCGGCGACGAAGAATACGTGCTGATGGGCGAAAGCGAAGTCTTGGCCGTTCTCGAGGGCTAAACGCCCCTCCACCCAAATCCACCTGAACATTCTTAGACAACATTGGGAGTTTCTGTTCCATGGCAAAGATTATTGCGTTTGATCAAGAAGCGCGCGAAGCGATCCGTCGCGGCGTGTCCAAGCTGGCTCGCGCGGTCAAAGTGACGCTCGGCCCCAAGGGCCGCAACGTGATCCTGCAGAAGAGCTTCGGCAGCCCGACTGTCACCAAGGACGGCGTCACCGTCGCCAAGGAAATCGAGCTGGAAGACGTCTACGAGAACATGGGCGCCCGCATGGTTCGCGAAGTTGCCAGCAAGACCAGCGATGTGGCTGGCGATGGCACCACGACCGCGACCGTCATGGCCGAGGCAATCTTCAATGAAGGCCTCAAGGCAGTCGTTGCCGGCGTCAACCCGATCCAGATGAAGAGCGGTATGGAGCGCGCCGTCGCCGACATCACCGACAAACTTCACAGCATGAAGATCAAGATCCGCGACAAGGCCGAAATGGCAAACGTGGCTACGATCGCCGCCAACAACGATCGCGAAATCGGCAACCTGCTGGCCGACGCGATGGAAAAGGTCGGCAAGGACGGCGTCGTCACCGTCGACGAGGGCAAGAGCCTGCACACCGAACTGGAATTCGTCGAAGGTATGCAGTTCGACCGCGGCTACCTGTCGCCCTATTTCGTCTCCGACATGACCAGCATGGAAGCCGTGCTGGAAGAGCCTTACATCCTGGTCTTCGAAAAGAAGATCTCGAACATCAAAGACTTGGTGCCGCTGCTCGAGCAAGTCGTTCAGCAAGGCAAGCCGCTGCTGATCGTAGCCGAAGACGTCGACGGCGAAGCTCTGGCCACCCTGGTCATCAACCGCCTCCGCGGCACGCTGAACGTCTGCGCGGTCAAGGCTCCTGGCTATGGCGATCGCCGCAAGGCCATGATGGAAGACATCGCCATCCTCACCGGCGGCGAAGCCATCTTCGAAGCTCTGGGCACCAAGCTCGAATCGGTCACGCTGGCCCAACTGGGTCGCGCCAAGAAGGTCATCGTCGACAAGGACAACACGACGATCATCGAAGGTGCCGGCAAGAGCGCCGACATCAAGGCTCGCATTGACCAGATCCGTCGTGAAATCGAAAACACGACCAGCGACTACGATCGCGAAAAGCTCGACGAACGCCTGGCTAAGCTGGCCGGCGGCGTCGCCAAGGTCAATGTCGGAGCGGCGACCGAGAGCGAAATGAAGGAAAAGAAGGCTCGCGTCGAGGACGCGCTGCACGCCACGCGGGCTGCAGTCGAAGAAGGCATTCTGCCTGGCGGCGGCGTCGCACTGCTCCGCGCCAGCAGCAGCCTCAAGCCGAGCGAAGAGCTCAGCCACGACGAAAAGGTCGGCTACAACATCATCATCCGCGCTTGCCGCGCTCCGCTGATGATGATCAGCGAAAACGCCGGCAAGGACGGTGGCATCGTCTGCGAGAAGGTCGCCGAAGCCAAGGGCAACCAGGGCTACAACGCCCTGACCGACACGTACGAAGACATGGTCAAGGCCGGCGTCATCGACCCGACCAAGGTTACCCGCACCGCCCTGGCCAATGCAGCCAGCGTCGCCACGCTGCTGCTGACCAGCGACGCATTGGTGGCTGAAAAGCCCAAGGCCGACAAGGGCAAGAAGGGTGGTCACCACGACGACTACGACATGGACTAAGGCCGCGACGCGCCGGGGGATTCGATCCACCGGCGATCGGGCCCCGGGTCATAGTCCGCCGGGCGTCCACTTCGGGCGGTTAGAAGGTAATTGCCTGAGTCGCTCGTAGGTCGCACCTCGAGATAACGCCATAACCCCTTGGTCCGCCAAGGGGTTATTTTTTGGCTTATCGAAAGCTATAATTCAGGCTCGTTTGTGCGGCTGCAGCGCCGAGCCCATCCCCGCGGGCTTTTTTCCGCTGCGGGCCGTCCGCACTGCCCACGCGTCCGTGCTGCACCCGCCACCCCTGAGGGTCCGGCTGCGTTCCATCAATCCCGCTCTTGATCTAAGGATTCGTTTCATGCGCCGTCTCGTGGCCCTCGCCCTCTCATGCCTGCTCGCCAGCAGTGGACTAGGACAGGAAAAAGTGAATATTCAACTGCAACAGTCGGGTCCCAAGCCGGGCGATGTCGCCGCCTACAAAATCGGCAATGACATGGGCTCGCAACTGCGTCAGGGCGGTCTGGAAGCCGGCGACCTGACCGGAGCTGACTTCCTGGCTGGTTTCATGGACGCCCTGAAGGGTGTCGAGCCGCGCGTGACCGACGCCGAAGTCGAAAAGGCGCTGAGCGAACTCGGAAAGAAAGTCGAGGCCCGCATGCAAGAGTCCGCCAAGGCCAACCTGGCCAAAGCCACCGCCTTCCTGGAAGAAAACAAGAAGAAGCAAGGCGTCGTCGCCCTGCCCAGCGGCTTGCAATATCAAGTCGTCAAACAAGGCAGCGGGGCTACGCCTAAAGCGGACAGCACCGTCATGGTCCACTACGAAGGCAAGCTGATCGACGGCAAAGTTTTCGATAGCTCGATCAAAGCCGGCGAACCGCGGAGCTTCCGCGTCAATCAGGTCGTCCCC
>JBQCJB010000478.1:0-8798 GCA_051953155.1 Aureliella sp.
CTGTCGGTCGTCAGTTCCTTGATCGCCAGCGACCCGACGTCGATGCCGGTCTTCCACGCTGCCCAGGCATCGCGCAGCTTGCTTCGGTCCTCGTCGGCGACTCGGATCGGCCCGTTCAGTTCATAAACGATCGGGATAATCCCGGGCACGCGGGTCTTGTTCAGCAGAAAGGGAACGATCGGCACATACTTTTCGCCGTCGAAGAATAAATCGTTGACGTTGCCCGACAAGATGATCGAGCGCGCCTGCCCGGAATTGATCATGCGGGCGAGGCTGGCAAAGAACGGGTAGGCCGGGGCCTGTGCCTGCGTAAGGGGCGAGGCGCCGGCGGCAGCAGCTGAATCGGGGGCGGTGGTGGACATATCGCGGCTTATCCTCGAACGATCGGCCTTGGGAACTCGAATGAATTCAGCTCGCCCCGCTCACCGGCCAGCGGTCAAGACTTGCTCGATGCGGGCCAGCAGTTCTGGTGACGCAATCTCGCGCTGGCTGGTTGCGATGAGCACAAAGTTGTCGGCCAGCACTTCGTCGGGGTGGATGATGTACTTGGTATTGCGGCCGATTTGTTCGTAGAAGCCCCCGGCCTGTTGAGGATTGACCAGCCGCACGGCCCCTCCGTCCGTCTTGGGCCGAGTCGCGCCTTCGACGACCCTCTGATCGATGATGGCGAACTGGAACACCATGTAATCGAAGAACTCGCCCCCTTGGTTCGGGTCGTAGGTCTCGCTGCGAGAATAGAGGATCGGAATCGCCCATTCCTCCTGACCGTCGACCTGAATCTTGATGCAGTAATCGCTGACCGGTCCATCCGGATTGGTGATGCGCCGCTCGCTGAGTGGTTCGGGCAAACGCAGCTCTGCACAAGGTTCGAAGCCGATCGTGTGGTACAGCCGCTGTCGCAGCGCTTGGTCGTGTCGCGACAGGACGTGGAACAATTCGTGGCACAGCAAGGCTTCCAGCGCCGGGCCCGGCCGGCCAAGCGTGTTTTGCGGCAGGATGATCGCCGCACCGCGGGTGTAAGCCGCTCGGCCCTCTTCTGCTCCGGTCGTCTTGATCAAATCGATCTGCGGAGGCAGCGAGCGGAGCTGGAGCGTCAGCAGTTTGTCCTTCACCTTTTCCAAGGCCGCGGCGAGCGCCGACTGCTCCTCAGGCGTCCAATCCAGCGCCTGCGCGGCGGCGAACTTTAAATAGGTCGCTTGGTCGACGGGCCGGTCGCTCTTGAGCCGCGCGCTGCGATCAAACGGACTGAGCCGCCGCGTGAACTGGTCGGGCGTTGCCAAAATGCTGCGCGACTGGTCGGCGGGGCGAAAGACGAAGCGATGCCGCTCTCCCAGCCGGAGTTCCGCGGCCGACGATTCCAGGCCACCGAGACTCAACAGACTGGTCAGAACCAACCAGGACAGCCCGCGATGCGACATACACAACCTCTCGGCAACGAACTTGGGGTGAGCGGTCGAACCAGCTTAACGGGCGGCTACGGCTTCGGCAGCCCGCATGACCCGCAGGATGTTGCCGCTCATGATCTTGTGGATATCCGCTTCGGTGTAGCCCCGGTCGAGCAGCACCTGGGTCAGCACCGGGTACTTGGAAACGTCTTCCAGCTGCTTAGGGACTTTGGTGATGCCGTCGTAGTCGCCGCCCAGTCCGACATGGTCGATGCCGGCTACTTGGACCAGATGGTCGATATGGTCCGCCACATCGTGGACCGAGCCGACGTCGATCGGGTTCTGGGCTTCGAGGCGTCCGGAGGCAATTTTGAATTCATCGGGATCGTCGCGATACTTTTCTTTCAGCTCGCGAATCTTGGCTTGGACGCGCTGCGACGTCGCGGCGGAACTCGGTACGACGAAGGCGGGAAAAAAGTTGACCATGACCACGCCGCCGTCGCTCGGTAGCTGTTTCAAAATCTCATCGGGCACGTTGCGCGGGTGGTCCGCGACGGCGCGCGAGGAGGAATGGGAAAAGATGACCGGCGCGGTGCTAACGTCCATCGCCGCCTGCATCGTTTCGACAGAGACGTGCGAGATGTCGACCAGCATGCCCAGGCGGTTCATCTCACGCACCACCTCTTTGCCAAACTCGCTCAATCCATGGCAGCGGGGTTTATCAGAACACGAATCGGCCCAGTCGAGCGAGTCGCTGTGCGTGAGCGTCATGTAGCCCGCGCCGAGCTCATGCAGTTTGCGGAGTTTCTCGATCGAGTTGTCGATCGCATGGCCTCCTTCCACCCCGATCAAGGAGGCGATCTTCCCGGCGGCGCGAGCCGCTTCCACATCGCTGGCCGTGCGGGCTGCTGCGAACGTTTCAGGATAACGGGCGATCATCGCCTGGACGATTTCAATTTGCTCGAGCGTCTTGGCGTGCGCCGAGCCATCGTAGGCCGTCTCCGAAGGCACGTACACCGACCAGAACTGAGCGCCGACGCCGCCGGTCTTCAGCCGCGCAATGTCGGTGTGCAGCTTGGGTTGAGGCTGAGCAATGTCGAGCTTCTCAAACGAGCGCGAACCTTGGGTGCGAATCTCCCAAGGCAGGTCGTTGTGACCATCGAAAACGAAACTCCGCGCATGGATCGCTCGAGCTTCCGGAGTCACCACCACGACCGGCCGGGCCTGCGGGTCCGCAGCCTCGGCGGACCACCCGCCTTGAAACAACCCTAGGACAAACATTGCCAAAGAGGCGACCAGCACACGGATTGAGTTCATGAAGCACCTTATGGGATTATCGACCCAGTCTCAACAGCCCGATTCGAGGTGGCTAATCTCAGCGGACCGAATTTTTCAGCGGGCCAGTTTCAGCGTGCCAACCTCGGCAGATCAGTTCGCAGACGAGCACGCCCAGCGATTTTAACCGGAAGCGGGCGAGCGTTGTTGTGATTTGCAACCGACAATGCCCATAATGCACGCTCGAAGCCTATCAAGGTTGCCTCATCTTTGATCCCCGTCAGTCTCAGATTTCAGCTTTTGGGCAGTCGCACTGCGAAATCGGAAGCCGCCACCGCAGGTGCTATCGCCGGAGTGAGTTCATCCATGTTGGACGAAGCGACTGGCTCACAACCGTTATTGCCACGAGTCCGACTGATTTGGTCGTTCGTGGCGCTGACGGCGGCTGCCGTTTTGATCGCCCTGGTCCGCCAAGTCGATCAGGGAGCTGCCTTGGTGACCGCGCTGGTCGTGACCACGGCTTGGTTAACGGTTTTGTTTGTTATGTTCAGCCTGCTCTTTCTGGTCACGTACGCTTTGGGATTGCTCGAAAACCTGTTGGCCCCGCCCCAGGATGACGTGCTGAGTCCGTTTGCCAATGACCGGCTGCCCGAGCAAGTTGTGCCACCAGCGAAAACGGATGCCATGTAATGCGCAGGGCTCAGGGCATCCTTCGCTTAATGACCGTCGTGCTGGCGAGCTGGATTCTTGGCAGTTGCCTATCCTCTGCCTCGGGCCAGTTCGATGACGAGTCGGCGACGATCACGACCAAAGACTTCGGCAGTGGACCACTGCGGGTGATTTATTACTGCGAGCGCGGCGGCGGAGACGCGGTCGGATATTTCCACGTCGACGTGGCTACGACCAGCGGTCTTAGTCCTCGGCAGCGCGATCTGGAAATCATCTTTTACGTGCACTCGATCGAATGGTCGCCGCAAACCAGCGTCGCCTATCATCTGCCGGTCCGACTGCCCGAAGGTGCAGCCTCCACCCAGGCGGCCTTCCCTTTCTTCATCGTCAACTCGATCGATCGCTTCAACAACGATGCTCCTATTTATTGGGACGTCAGCGTTCGCGAAGACGGCCGCGATATCGAACTGGCTCGCACGCGACACACGCCCTCGGGAGGCGTTGCCTTGCGCATGCCTCGGCAGGCGTGGAGCTCCACGCCTTTCCATATGGGCAAACCTGTCAATTCGGTGCAGAACATCTTACGCTTGATCGACGGCGTGGCGCCGCTGGAATTGCAGAGGCAGAGGGCTCGACTCCTTTCGGCTATGGGAGCCAATGCCGAGGGCATGCCGTTCGCGAAACCCAGCTCTTCCGAACTTACCTTCGGTTTCGCCCAAGACGTTCCGAAGTCGATGACGATCCACCAGGTGAGCGCGGTTCCCGACCAGTGGCAATACTTTTTGCAGTTTCGAATAGTTGTCATCGATCAAGCTGCCTGGGACACGCTGCGAAATTCGCGTCCGAGCGTCGCCGAGGCCATCAAGGCTTACGTGGCCGCCGGCGGCAACTTTATACTCCTGGGCGATGAGCGACTGGATGGCCAAGCGGCCGTCGAGCAGTGGTTGCTCGGAGCCCAAGCGACTAAAAGGACAAAGCCCGCCCCCGCAGCCGCAGCCGGCTGGCAGCGCATCCATGCGCGGACGACTGCCTGGTGGTTGCGCGACACGTCCAAAGTGTCCGTCAGTAGCACGCAGGCCTGGTCCGGGGCAATGATCACCTCGCCCCAGAGGAATTTGCGCGGCGGTGGCCCTCTTTCGCTCTCAGGCGGCGCGCTCGATGCGCTGTTGGCTGTCGAGACATTGGCCGAGATCAAACTTCGCAGCCCGCTGGATGTCGGACAAGAACTCGCCGCAGCCCTGCTCAGCCCGGAAGATCTGCTCGCTAGTGGTATGGTCGAAGCCGACCTATTCTCGTCGGCGCTCGATTGGTCGGCGCGGATTCAGGAAGCAGTGGCATGGCTGGAAACCCAAGTGATGATGCTCGATGACGCGCGGCGCGGCGGCTGTGCCGTCCGCGACCATGTGCTGGGTCACGTGGCCATCGTCGAACCCGGCCTCACCGCAGTTCCTTACGAGCAATTGCAGGCTCTGTTGGCCCAGCTCGGGTATTCGGCGTCGATCGGCGCCAATTCATCATTCGACGAGGCGTGGAGTTGGCGCAACATGATCCCGTCGGTCGGCAGGCCGCCGGTCTGGATGTTTTGCGGCATCGTATTGCTGTTCGGCCTGGTGCTCGGACCAGGGCTGCTGATTCTGACCGGTTGGATGCGGCGCCGAAGCCTGATGATCTTCCTGGTGCCGAGCATCTCGCTGGTCGCGACGCTGCTGATCGTCGGCTACGAAGTTTTCCACGAAGGCTTCGGTACGAAGATTCGCGTCAGTTCGGTTCTCGCAGTGGACGAGCGCTCGAAGGCTGCATTTGCGTGGTCGCGTCAGACTTACTTTTCAGGCTGGCCATCGGGCGCAGGCTTGAAATTTCCCAGTTCGGCTTACTTTCGGCCTGTGCCGCCCGAGCCTCACGACCAGGAGCGGCGGCGGATCGAACCGCGCTCCGGCGTGCAAAGCCACATTGCCGTCGGAGCTTCGGAATCGGTCTGGACCGGTTGGTTGCGGTCGCGGCAGCAACAGCAGGTGCTGGTCGGACACCCGCTCGAAATGGCAGCTCCGCTCAAGGTTCTCCGCTGTGATCGAAAGAGCATGCAGCTGAAAAACACCAGCCAACACCGCCTCCCCTTCGCGCTGGTCCGCGACGGTGGCGAGGGCTACTATCTCGCGACAGGCTTGGAGCCGGGCGCCGAGGCCGAGTGCAGTCGGCAGACGAAAGCGGATGTCCAGGGCAGCTTGACGAGACTGCGGATCAATTACGTTCCTGCGGTGCCCGAGGGTTTGCTGGGCGGTCGAGGCCGCGGTCGAGGCCGCGTCCCAACTCTCGGCTTCAACGGCGCGAGCGGCACGGAGGTCATCGACTACGCGTGGAACCGCTATTTTTCGGACAAACTTGCGATGCCCGAATTCGGTTTTGCGACCATCTTGCCCGCTGCCAGCGGCGTGATCGTGCCCATCGAAGGCGAGTTGAGCGAATCGAGTCACCTGGTCGTCGGGAGGTTGGCATGGTAGCGGCACAGAGTTCCGAACCGGTCGTGCAACTGCGACGACTGTTTCGCAAGTTCGGCAACACGCAAGCGGTCAACGACGTGTCGTTCGAAGTCCAGCGCGGGCAGGTCTTCGGGTACATCGGTCCCAACGGCGCGGGCAAGACGACCAGCATGCGCATCCTGGCGACGCTCGATCTGCCCGATTTTGGCGATGCGCTGATCGACGGATTTTCCGTCATCAACGATCCCGATTTGGTGCGCCGCCGGCTCGGATTTATGCCTGACAGTTTCGGTGCTTATCACAGCATGAACTGCGTCGAGTATCTCGACTTTTTTGCGCGCTCGTATGGACTGGTCGGCAGGGAGCGGACGCGAGCCTTACGGCACACACTCGCCTTTACCGGGCTGGACAAGATTGGGGAAAAGCCGATTCGCGGCCTGTCCAAGGGCATGCGTCAGCGGCTGTGCTTGGGGCGGGCGATGATTCATGATCCGCTGGTTTTGATTCTCGATGAACCGGCCAATGGTCTCGATCCCCGCGCCCGCATCGAACTGCGTCAGATGATTCGCGAACTGGCCGCGGCCGGCAAGAGCTTGCTGGTCTCGTCGCACATCCTGACTGAACTGGGCGAGATGTGCGACGCGGTGGGTATTATCGAACGCGGTCGATTGTTGGCGACCGGCAGCGTGGCTGAAATCCAAAACCGGCTGCGGCCACATGTCGACATCCTCGTCGAAGTGCTCGCCGATGGGCAGCGATTGGCCCAGTGGTTGACCGACAAACCGGCCGTGGCCGCGATTCAGGTTACCGATCGCATCGTGCGCTTTCAGTTCGCCGCCGCGGCCGACGAGCAGGCTCGATTGCTGCGCAGTCTGGTCAACGAGGGTTTCGACGTTCTTCAGTTCCACACCGAAGCGCGATCTTTGGAAGATGTTTTCCTGCAAGTGACCACGGGAGCTGTGCAATGACGCGCGTGCTGCTGTCGGGAGGCCGAGTCGAAGAAGTCGCCGACGCCGAAAGCGCGCATCGCATCTGCCAGGAGCCCAAGCGCGGCTGGGAGAAACTGTGGCAGTTCGGCAGCGAGCGGCTCAACCCGATTCTGGTCAAGGAGGTTCGTCAGTCGCTCAAGAGCCGCCAATTTGAAATCAGTTTTGGCCTGATACTCCTGGCGGCGATCGGCTGGACGCTGCTGTATATCGCGCTGTCGGTCCCGCGCATTTATTACATGCCAGGCGGCGCGGAACTGCTCAGTGGATACGCGATGATCCTGTTGGTGCCGCTGCAGATCTTGATCCCGTTCGGTGCGTTTCGTTCGCTGACGTCTGAGATCGAAGAAAGCACTTATGAGCTGCTGAGCATTTCGAACCTTTCGGCGCGGCAGATCGTGACGGGCAAGATGGCTACCGCGGCGCTGCAGATCCTGCTGTATATCTCGGCGCTCGGGCCGTGCATCGTGCTGACGTACATGCTGCGGGGAGTGTCGCTGGTCTCGGTGCTCGTGTTGCTGTTCGCAGCCGTCGCCTATTCGGTGATGTTGGTTTCCTGCGCGCTGGTTCTGGCGACGGTCTCGCGCACGCGGGCTGGACAGAGCGGATTGTCGGTCGGGTTACTGGCCATCCTAGTGATTTCTTTCTTCGCCAGCGTCATGTCGGTGCTCGAGGGAATCTTGCGCGAGGTCGTTAGCACCTCGCTGGCTCGCGAGGTCTTCATCGGGCTGTTTGCAGCCGTGACCATCTTGGCCGCAACGTTCTCGCTGCTGATGCAGACGGCCGCGGCGGCGATCGATTTCCCCAGCGAGAACAAGTCGACTCCTATCCGCAAACGCCTGTTGGTTCTGATCAGCGTGCTGGTCTTTTGGTTGATGCTGGCGACTTTCGCCCTCGGCGAGAATGCGGGACGTTTCGCAGCGGAAATCTACCAGCCGACGTTGTTCATGTTCTTCATGGTCTGGATGGCCATCGGAGGACTCATTTGCGGCGAGCGGGGAGTTATCTCGCCGCGAGCCCGCCGGACTCTGCCCAAAACGTTTGCAGGCCGCGTGGTGTTAACCTGGTTAAGCCCGGGGGCTGGGTTGGGTTACGGGTTCTTGGTAGTCGTGTTTGCGTCAGTGGCCATGTTGCTGGCCGGCATTACCCTCTATGTGCGTTCTTCGCAGCGTTTAGTTTCGCTCACCGAATCGACCGCCGTGCTGGCCGTGGTGCTGACCAGCTACCTGGCGTTTTATGTCGGGCTGTGCCGCTTGATCATGCTGGCCGTCGGCCGAAAAATTGCCAATCCGATGTTGGCGTCGGTAGCGCTGTTGATCGTGCTGCTGCTGGTCATCCAGCTGGTACCGTACTTCTTGGTGTTGTACTGGAACGACTTTACGACGGTCGCGTATGCCTGGCACCAGACGTTCAATATTTACATGACGATGGAGGCGGTGGTCGATGGAATCTGGACGGGCTTCCTGGGGAATCTCATTGCCCTCGCCCTAGCGGCGCTGGCCGTTTTCGGTTTGAATCTAATGCTGTCGACCAGGGACGTCATGATCGTGCGCATGGTAGCTCCGCAGCGCGTGCAACAGGAACTTGCCGTTGCCTCCGCCGAGCCGCCTGCAAGCATTGATCCATTCCTCTCCTAGACAAACTCGCTTCGGAATCGAAACAGCTCATGACCTTTCCTTATTCGCCCGAGGACCGTCCCGATCCTGCCGACCAGCACGCTGTCCGGGCCCGCGTGCCGGAGCATGTGTCGCGCGGCGTGTTCAGCACGGGCGTGATCGTCATGACGGCGCCGACCGAGTTCGTCATCGACTTCATCCAGAACCTCGGCCGGCCACATCAAGTGGTCGCGCGGATCATCATGCCCCATCCCGTGCTGCCGCAGTTCGGCGACGCGCTGCACAAGAATATCGAACTCTACCGCGGACGTTACGGCAACCTTCCACAGCCCAACGTACCTGGTGTCACACTGACCAGCGGTAAGCCCTCGCTGCCGCATGAGGGGGCCA
>JBQCJB010000479.1:0-2060 GCA_051953155.1 Aureliella sp.
CGCGCGTCACGCCAACGCGAATGATCGAAACGAAGATCCCGATGATCGACATTTTCAATTGCCTGGTCGAGAGTCAGAAAATACCGATCTTCTCGGTGGCCGGCGAACCTTACAACCAACTGCTCGCACGCGTCGGTATTCAGGCCAATGCCGACGTAATCGTGTTCGCCGGCCTCGGCTTGAGCTTCGACGACTATCACTTCTTTCGCAGCTGCTTCGAAGACGAAGGGGTGTTTCCACGCACCGTGATGTTTGTCGATCAAGCCTCCGATCCGATCGTGGAGCGGGTGTTGGCACCTGACATGGCTCTGAAGGTTGCGGAACGCTTTGCGGTCGAAGAAGGCAAACGCGTGCTGGTCTTGATGACCGACATGACCGCCTACGCCGATGCGCTCAAGGAGATCGGCATCTCGATGGAACGCGTGCCCTCAAACCGCGGCTACATGGGCGACCTCTACAGCCAGTTGGCCGTGCGCTACGAACGAGCCTGTAATTATCGAGACGCCGGCTCGGTCACTATTTTGACGGTGACCACGATGCCGGGTAACGATGTCACCCATCCGGTCCCCGATAACACGGGCTACATCACCGAGGGGCAATTCTATCTTCACGACGGAACGCTCGACCCATTCGGTTCGTTGTCGCGACTGAAGCAACAGGTTATCGGCAAAGTCACTCGCGAGGATCATAGCCAGATCATGAACACGATGATCCGGTTTTACTCGGGAGCGCGCGAATCGCAAAAGAAACGTGCGATGGCGTTCGACCTGTCGCCGCTGGATGAAAAAATGCTGCGTTTTGGCGACCTGTTTCGCCGGCGGTTCATGGACATCAACGTGGCGTTGCCGCTAGTCGAGGCGCTCGATTTGTGTTGGCAGACTTTGGCCGAGTGCTTCCAGCCGCAGGAATTACTGATGAAGGATGCGCTCGTCGAAAAGTATTACCCGCGTCAGACGCAGCGTTTGCCGCCTGTCGCATCGCCATCGTGAAGGGCTGGGCCATGGAAATCTCGCTCAATAAGAGCTCGCTCAAACAGCAGCGCGACCAGCTCGGTCTGTACCGCAAGTTCTTGCCGTCGCTGGATCTCAAACGCCAACAACTGCTCGCAGCGCTCAAGGTGGCCCGCAAGCAGCTGGAGCAGGTCGCCGTTGAGATTCAAAGCGTGGAAAGCGAACTGGCCCCGCTGTATCCGTTGGTCGGGAGCGCCACGCTGGCTTCGAAGGACCTCTCGCAGTTGATCCTCGTCAAGGCGATCGTCATCGACTCGGAAAATCTGGCTGGTGTGCGCCTGCCGGCTCTCCGCAGCGTGGAGTTCGAGGTTCGACCGTACTCGACGCTGGCCACTCCCTTTTGGGTCGACCTGCTGGTCCGCGCCTTGCGCAAGATGGCTGAGCTCCGCGTCCGCCAAACAATCGCTCACCAGCGCGTCGAGCGGCTGGAGGCGGCCGGACGACGCGTCACTCAACGCGTCAACCATTTTGAAAAAGTACTCATCCCGGAAGCCCAGGCCAATATACTCCGCATCCAAATCTTTCTGGCTGACCAGGAACGCTCGGCGGTCGTACGTTCGAAGATCGCCAAGAGTAAACGCTGACTACGTAGGACCATGGCTTCAATATGACTATCGTTCCACTGGAGAAAGCCACGCTCTTCGGTCCAGCCGACCAGCGGCAGCAAGTGCTGGCCGCCCTGCAGGACCTGGGCTGCATGCACCTGCTCGACCTCGGCTCGAGCGGCCCGCAATCGCCGCTGGCACCCAGCCAATCAGCCGACGCCCATGAGGCGCTGAAGTTCCTTATCACCAGCCCGATCAAGCGCAAGCCTTCAAGGCTGGATGACAACTTCGATGCCGCGAAGATTGTGGCGGAGTCCTTGATGGTCAAGCGCAGCCAGCAGGCGACGACCGACCAGTTCGATCAAGTCACCAAAGCGATCGAGGAATTGTCTCCCTGGGGCGAGTTCCGAGCCCCCAGCAACGGTCAGCTCGCCGAAACAAAGCTGTGGACGATCGTCGTCCCGCGCCGCGATGCCGCCGAGATCGCCAGACTAAAAATTCCCTA
>JBQCJB010000480.1:0-6962 GCA_051953155.1 Aureliella sp.
GGGGGGGGGGGTGTGGGGCCAGCACCTGTCACAGCGGCATGCGATCTCGCAGCCTGATCTGTCTCCGAAACAACACGCAGCGCCAAAGGCCCAACGCATGCTCCCACTGGATTCGACGCTCGCCGATCTGATCCGCATCAACAGCGTGAATTCAGCGTATGCCGACGGACCGGGCGAGGCCGAGTTGACCGACTACGTGTGGCAATTCTTTGACCAGCTGGGGATCGAAACCTGGCGGCAACCGGTCTTTCCGGGGCGCGACAACGTGATCGCCCGAGTGCCCGGCCGCGATTCCCAGCGGCGCGTGATCCTCGAAGCCCACATGGACACCGTGTCGGTGCAAGGCATGACCATCCCGCCGTTTGAGCCGCGTGTCGAAGGCCGACGGATGTTCGGACGCGGCGCCTGCGATACCAAGGCTGGCCTGGCGGCCATGATGCACGCTCTGGCTGATGTCCACCGCAGCCCAGCGCCGCCCCCCTGCGAAGTCTGGTTGGCTGCGGTGGTCGATGAAGAGTTCTCCTTCCGTGGCGTCGTCGAGCTGTGCCGAGGCTTGACCGGAGCGGCGGCCATCATCGCCGAACCGACGCAGCTGCGAGCCATCATCGCCAGCAAGGGCGTGTTGCGATGGCGGATGGTTTCCCGAGGTGTGGCGGCGCACAGTTCGAAAACGCACCTGGGTGTCAACGCGATCAGCCACATGGCCCGCGTCGTGCTCGCCTTGGAAGAGGATCAGCGGCGTTTGGCGGCTGCCGGCAATCACCCGCTCCTGGGCACCGCCTCGTGCAATGTCGGGCTGATCGAAGGGGGCGTCCAAGTCAACTTCGTGCCCGATCGATGCACGATCGAAATCGATCGCCGCCTCCTACCCGGCGAAACGGTCAGCGGTGTCTTGGAACACTACCAGCGCATCCTCGACCAGTTTCGCGAGCACGATCCGACGTTTGATGTCCGGATGGAACCGCCGATGCTGGTCGACGAACCGCTCGACACTCCGCCCGACAGCGACGTGGCCCGCGTGGCGTCACAGCTGCTGGACGAGTTGGGGCTGGACAGTCGGCTGGGCGGGGTCCCCTTTGGCAGCGACGCCAGCAAGCTGTCGCGAGCCGGCATTCCCAGCATCATCTTCGGGCCGGGCAATATCGATCAGGCGCATGCTGCCGTCGAATTCGTCGATCTCGATCAGGTCGCCGCAGCCCACGAGTTTTACAAACGATTCATCAGCCGTTTCCAGTGAGCCCGTTTCCAGTGAGCCCGTTTCCAGCGAGCCCCTTTCCAGCGAGCTACAGACCGCGAGGGTCGTCCTCAAGCGTCCGGCGTTTCGTCGGCGACTTGCTCGGCAACTTTTTCCGCGATGCCGATCGTAGCGGGCTTGTAATGGCGGACGTCCCATTCGAACTGTGGAAACTCGGTCGGGATATCGAAGTCCCCCTCCGTCTCAATCACGAAGAAACTGCCTGGCGGGCACACGTCGAGCAGTTTCAGCAGCCCCTCGCGCAAACGTTCCAGATCCGTCTTCCACATGCTGTAGGGTGGGCAACAAAAGATGACCCACGGCATGTTTTGCCAGGCCGCTCCGGTCGATTCGATATATTTCAGCCAGCGCAGCGCATCGACGTTATGGATCTCGACCTTGTCGGCGACCTTGAGTCGGGTGGCGTTGGCCACCAAGGTCGTCACGGCGGGCCGCGATAGTTCGAGGATCACCGCGCGGGCGGCGCCGCGGCTGATCGATTCAAATGCAAGGGCACCGGTGCCGCCGAACAAATCGAGCGCCAGCATCCCCGACAGATCACCTCCGAGCAGATTGAAGACGCTTTCGCGTGTGCGGTCCTTCATCGGACGGATGCTCGGATCGCCGCTGTACTGCACGCGCTGGCCGCGCATCTCGCCCGCCACGATACGGAGCCACCGGGGCGAAAAACTTTCCTTGCGGCGCCGCGGCGGGGCAGGGGATGAGAACTCGTCGACGTGTCGGTCGGACGGGCGGCGGGAATGACGGCTCATAAAAACAGGGGCCCAAAATGGACAGCCAGCAAAAGCGATGCGGCTCGCCGCATCCAAACGGCTTATTATACAATGATGGTTTATTCTCGGTAATCCAACACTTTTTCCTCGTTTAGCGAGTCTTCGATGTCTGCGAGCGTCCGCGCGCGGCGATGCCTGCCGCGCTTTAGCATTCCGTGCTTGGGTTGCCTTTGGCTTTTACTGGCTTTGAACGGCGGAGACTTGCGGCCCAGCCACGGCCAAGAGGGAGACGCTAAAACTGCCGCCAGCGATGCACCAGCTGCGCCGGCCGAGAACAAAGTCCAAGAGACACCCGCCGAACAAGTGCCGCTGGCCTCCGAGGTGGATGCCGAAGCCCAAGCGCTGCGCGAGCATCTGAAAAAGATGCGCTCGCTGATGGTCCAGTACCATCTGTCCGAGGGTCCGGGGCAATCCAAACCTTTGCAACGCCAGTGGATCCAGATGCTGGAAACCGGCCGCAAGCTCCACCGGCGGCTGATCGATGCGGCAGTCGCCGAACTGCGCAAAAACCCGAAAGGGGATTCGCCGACCGCGACTTTGCTGTTTGAGATCGCTGCTCGCAACGCGGACGCGGACCGCTTCGACGGCATGCTGGAAGTAGTAAAACTGCTGAAGGAGGTGGGCTTCACCGCGCCGCAGTTCGACCTGTGCTGCGCACTGACCGCGGCGGCCAACAACGATTACGAATGGGCTCAGCCGCACGCCAAGATCGCCATGGAAAACCTGGAAAAGGCGATGGTCGAACTCAGCCAGAACAAAGAGGTTCCCGACGACGAACGCGAAGCCATGGGCAAGGAGATGTTCGAGGTTTATGGCTTGTTGAGCGAATTGTCCGACACCGCGCGCATGGAGCCCTTGTGGGAGGAAGAGCAGCAGATGCGCCAGGCCGATGCCGACGGCCAGCCGCTGCCGCATGTGCGCATTCGCACGACCAAGGGCGATTTCGTCGTCGAACTGTTCGAGAACCAGGCGCCCAACACGGTCGCCAATTTCATCAGCCTGTGCGAGAAGGGCTTTTACGACGGTTTGCCCTTCCACCGCGTGATCACTCACTTCATGGCTCAAGGGGGCTGTCCCAACCGCGACGGCACGGGCGGACCTGGCTACACGATCCGCACCGAGATCGACGACAAAGCACACCGCAAGTTCTTCCGAGGCACGTTGGGCATGGCCCTGTCGGGGGCGCCCGACTCGGGTGGCTCACAGTTCTTTGTGTGCTACCTCCCGCGGACTTATCTCAACGGCAAGTACGTCGCTTTTGGTCGCGTCATCGAAGGCATGAACGTTCTGAGCGATTTCGTGCACATCGATCCCGACGACAAGCATGCCAAGACAGCGGACTTGCCCGATGAAATCATCGCCACTGAAGTCTTGAGGAAACGCGACCACCCATACCAGCCCGAGACAGTCGCGGCCCAATAAAGAGGACAGCGGTTTGTTCAAGATAAAAATCTGCGGCGTCACCCGGACCGAGGATTTGCCGGCGATTGCGGCGGCCGGTGCAGACGCGGTCGGCATCAACCTGGTGCTCTCGAGCCCGCGTTGCGTTTCGCTCGATCAAGCCCGCGCGCTCTCTGCTGCTGCCCGCGCTGTCGGCCTAAGTGTCTTCGTGGTCGTTATGGACCCGGAGCCTTCGCAACTGCAGAGCATCGTGGACAGGGTCGCCCCGGACGCGATCCAGTTGCACGGCCAAGAAACCGTCGATTTGGTGGCGGGCCTCGGACGGTGCGCCATTGTCAAGGCGCTCAGTTGGACGGGCAGGGCGGAAGAGTCGGCAGCCGCGCGAGCCTGGGCAGCCGAAGCGGCTCGACGCCCCCTGGCGTTTCTCGTCGACGCTTATGCGCCCGGCGTCGGCGGGGGCACCGGCCGCGTGGCTCGTTGGGACCTGCTCCAACCCCGGCCGGCAGAACTGGCCGGCGTGCCGATGCTGCTGGCCGGCGGACTGAAGGCGGACAATGTGGCTGAGGCCATCGCCCAAACCGGCTGCGAAGGTGTCGATACGGCTTCGGGAGTTGAATCCTCGCCTGGCATCAAGCAGAAGGAACTCGTCGAGGCCTTCGTTCGCGCCGCTCGCCAGGCCTTCGATGGCCGCCAACAGGCAGCCGCCGCCAGCTAGCTGTCAGTTCGTTGCTCGAGCCTGAACTCGAGTTAAAACAAACTGGCCGGATCGGCCCGCCACAAGCGTCGCATGGCCAGCAGGCCGCTGGCCATGCACATGGCCAACGTCAAGCACCATACCAGCGCGATGCGGCCGGCGGTCAGCCGCATCACCAGGCCACTCGCGGCAGCCAACGCGTCGTAAAGCAGCCACGAAATTGCCAGCCCGGGCACAAAGCCCGCGCACGCCAGATAGAACGACTGGCTCATCACCAGGCCCCAGAAGTAAGCGTTGTTGTAGCCCATGGCTTTGAGCGTGGCCAACTCAGGCATATTCTCGCTGATGTCGGTGAACTGGATCTGATAACAAATGATCGCGCCGACAATCAGTCCCATGATCGTCCCGATTCCAAAAATGATCCCAATGGGCGTGTTGCGGGACCAAAACAGAATCTCGCGAGCCACAAAGTCACTGCGGCGGTAAACGACGACCTCGGCCGGACTGAGCCGCGATAGGCGGGCAACCACCGCGTCCCGATCGGCAGATTGCTCGAGCTTGACCAGGCCGATATCGACGACGTCCAACGGATCACCCGTGCCCGACCTCCAAGGGAAATACTGCGGGAACATGCGGTTGGACATCAGCAGCGTTCCGTCGTTGGCGAAGTCGGTTCCGAGCACAAAGGAATCGGCCACATAGACGCGGCGGCCGTTCAGTTCAATATGCTGCTGGCGCAGCTCGTCGGTGTCGCTGGTTCGGAAGCCATAGGTCGACTTGCTGCGGCGGTCGACCAGGATGCCCTCGCTGGCGTCGGCGCGTTGCAATGCTTCGGCCAGAGCGGGCCGGCGAAAAAAGGCTGGGTCCGGATCGATCGCCAGCACGCGGATCGAGTGGGCGTTGCGCCCCTCGACTTTCACGCTGGCCGTGGTGCGTTCGGTTCGCAGGGCGGCGACCGCGTCGACGCCTTCGGTTGCCGCGGCGCGTTCCAACCAATGCCGCGCGAAACGTCGCTCGCTCGACAAGTTGTAGCGAGCTGGACTGACGAGGATCAAATCAGCCTGAAACAAGTTGACCAATTCGACGTTGCTGTCGAACAGCGCGTTGCGAAATCCGATCTGCATGAACATCAGCAGCACGGCAAAGCCCACTCCGCTCGAGGAGAGCAGGAACTTGCTGCGGCTGCTCGTCAGGTTGTTCCAGGCGAGAGGTGTTCGCAAATGCATGGTCTTACCAAAAGTCACGGCTTAGCAGAGTCACAATGGGAGCGAGCACCTTTCTAGAACAAGTTGGCCGGCTCGGCTTTCCACAGCTTGCGGAGGGCCAGACCGCCGCTGAGCAGGCAAACCGCCAGGCCCAGCAGCGCCACGCCGACGACTCGACCGCTGTTCATCGCCATCGGGACACCCGACAAGGCTGCCGTCGCGCGATACAGCCCTTCGGAGACGATCCACGCGACCAGAAACCCGGCAACGCCGAGCGCCGCGGCTTGCGTCAGCACGACCGAGGACAAGTAGCGATACGAGTAGCCCATCGCCAGCAGCGTTGCATATTCGGGCAAGCGATCAGTTACGTCGGTCGCCAACACCATATACACAATCGCCGCTCCGACCAGCAGCGAAAGGGCAACGCCCAGTTGGAATATCAGCCCGATGGGCGTTTGCCAGAGCCAGCGATTGCGTTCCCAGGCCAGCACTTCCTGCCGAGTCATGACGGCGACCGCCGCGACGTTCTTGCCGAGCCGACCTCGGACCTGCGCCGCAGTCGCCTGCGGGTCGGCCGAGGGTTCCAGTCGCACCAGTCCGAACGTTACTTGCCTGGTCGCATCCCAAGGAACCGCGCGATCAAAGCCGCTGTCGCTGGTCAGGACGGCGGCATTGGCGGCCAGCCCTGTGCCGAGTTTAAAGACGCCCACGATCTTGAAGCGTTGCCCGCCGATCTCCGCCTCGCGCTCTCGATCTTGGCTGGTGATTTTCTTGCCGTTGCGCGGCCCGTAGTGGGGACGCGTCGAATCGTCGACCAATACCCGTTGATCGGACGACAGCAAGGTTTGTGCTTCGGTGATCTGTGGCAAGTCGAACACGGCATCATCGGGGCGCACGCCCATCACTGCCAGCGGCAAGAATTGTGGCTGATACTTTACCAGCAGCTTGGGGTTGTCGACCGGAGGCAGACTTCGCCAGTTCTGCAGAGCGACCCATAGCGGCACGGCATCGCGCACTGCCGCCAGCCCGGCGGCGACGTTCAAGTGCGTCCGGTCGATGCGGCCGGCTTCGTAGAGATGGGCGTAATCGGTGCTTCGAAGCAACAGGTCGAACTGCAGATGCTCGAAGACGTTGGTGGCCGTATGCGATACGGCGCCTTGAAAGCCTAGCTGCATAAAGACCAGGAGCAGGGCAAAGCCGACTCCCGCCACTGACACAACCGTGCGCGCGAGCTGGTGCCACAAGTTGTGCAAAGCCAGCGGCGTCTTCATGTATCGTCCTGCTGGTCGAGCGAAATCGTGACCTCGACCTGCAGCTGCAGCCAGCGGGCCGCGGTCGGTGCGTCCTCGGGTTCCACTTCCAGCAAAACGGGCAGCGTACGGTAGTCGACCTTGGCCAGCGGATCGGTCGAGCGCAACTGCGGATATCCGACCAGGCGGTCGATGCGAGTGACCTTGGCTCGCAAGGGCTTTTCAAAGGCGTCGCTGGCCAGCAGGGCGCTCTGGCCGATCTTCACCAGCGGTGCGTCGGTTTGATAGATCTCGACCTGACAAACCATGCGTGAGAGATCGGCAACCTGCGCCAAAGGCATTTGCCCGACGGTTTCCCCGACACGCGCTTCGATCGAGACGACG
>JBQCJB010000481.1:0-2701 GCA_051953155.1 Aureliella sp.
GGCGCTGCGCAGCATCGCTCGCAAGGCTCAGGACAAGGGCGTCGGCGCCCGCGGTCTCCGCGGCATCATCGAAGCCGTGATGCTGGACATCATGTTCGATCTGCCCGACCAGAAGGAAGGCACCGTCTTCACCATCGATCAAGGCGAAGTCGACGGCAAGCTCACCCACTTCAAGGTCAGCAGCACCGAGAAGAAGAGCGCTTAAAAAGAACCAGTATCGAAGCCAGGCCCTCGCGGCCTGCTACTTCTGACCACCACCGAATAGGACGAGCAACTTTGCTCGTCCTATTTTCGTTGCGGGTCCGCATTGCCTTCAGCAGAGCTTCTGGACTTGCCGCCTTCTCGATCTGCGGCGGCGATTGACGAGCAATCACTTCTCGGCGCCAGCATCTTCGGCATTGCGTTTGCTCTTGTTTGTTCTCATGAAAAGCAAGTCGACCGTCGCGGTCGACCGGCGCGCCAACAGAAAAACTGCCTCGCGCGCCTCCGAGCATTTGTCCACCGAAGAAAGGACTCCGCCATGTCGGTCCGCAAGCCAGCCATCCATCCGACTCCTGGCGTCAACGAAAACGAAATGCGGGACGCCAACGACCCCATTTATCCCGACACGTACGTCGACACCGAAGGTCACACGCACATGGCCAATCGCAATCCCGACGCGATCACTGGCCAGTCCGGTTCGCATCCAGTCGGCTCCGGCCTGGGCGCTGCAGCCGGCGGGGCGATCGCCGGTATTGGACTGGGCGCCGCGGCGGGTCCGATCGGAGCTGCAATCGGGGCGGTCGTCGGTGGCGTTGCTGGTGGCCTGGCCGGCAAGAGCGTCGCCGAAGCGATCGACCCGACGATCGAAGATGCCTACTGGCGCAGCGAATATCCGCGACGCGATTACTACGACGCTTCGATTCCGTACGAAACCATCCAGCCCGCGTACCGCTACGGCTGGGAAGCCCGCGCCCGGCACCGAGGTCGCTCGTGGGAAGAAGCTCAAGCCGATCTGAAACGCGACTGGAACATGGAACAGCTCGAGCGCATGCCCGGCACCTGGGAAGACGCACAGCGACCGATCCGCGATGCCTGGGACCGGGCCGAAGCCAAACTGGCCGAGCGTGAGAAGGGCAACGACCGCCGCGTTTGAAGCCAACTAAAAACCGTCCGTCTGAAATTGAACTGAAGACTTCTTTCACGAGGAATCCTGACTGTGGCTCTAAAAACTCTTGCGGATGCTTTTTACGACGAACTGCGCGACATGCTGAGCGCGGAAAAGCAATTGTCGAAGGCCCTGCCCAAGATGATGAAGAAAGCCAATTCGCCGGACCTGAAGGCAGCTTTCGAAACGCACCTGGCCGAAACGCTCGAACAGATCGAACGCGTCGAGCAAGCGTTTGAAGAAACTGGCAAGAGCGCCAAGGCCAAGAAGTGCGAAGCCATGGCCGGCCTGATCGAAGAGGCCGCTTCGATGATGGAAGAGGAAGCCGACCCCGAAGTCATGGACGCCGTGTTGATTGGCTGCGCTCAAAAGGTCGAGCACTACGAAATTGCTACTTATGGAACGCTTTGTACCTGGGCGAAGATACTCGGTTACCGCCAAGCCAAATCGCTGCTCGGCGAGAATTTGGGGCAGGAAGAAAAAACCGACAAGCTGCTGACGCAGCTGAGCACCAAGGTCAACCAAGCCGCCAAAGTGTAACCACCGCACTTCTGGCACACCCCGCTCTTTGGAAATTGGAAAGCACGGTCGGAGAGAGGCACACTCTCCGATCGAAGAAACACAGCAGACCTTGCGCGGAAACCGCGCGGTCGGCTGTGTTTTTTCGTTTCGTGCCCGGCCATCGGTTTCGCGGGCGATTAGCCCGGCCCGGGGCTTTGTACCGCAGCCGAGGCCGCGGTACGATAGTCAGCATCTATGACCAAGAAAGCCAACCGCCCGACTACTGATCCGTTCACGTTGCTGCACTTGCAGCCTGGGCACGCCGGACAAACCCTTTCCAGTGCCCTAAAGAGTTTGCTGCCCGATTGTTCGTGGGGCCAAGTCAACCACTGGATCGAGCACCGGCACGTTCAGGTCAACGGCAATCTCTGCGCAGATCCCGCCCGGCGCGTCAGCGAGAAAGACGTGCTGAAACTGTGGCGCGAACCGCTGCCCAAACCGGCTACGGCCGAACAACTGCGGATCCCGTATATCGACGAACACCTGGTCGTCGTCGAAAAGCCGCCGGGGATTACTTCGGTGTGGCATCGCGAGGAGCGGCAGTTGTCGGGTCGTCGTCGCCAGCTGCAACCGACGCTCGAAGAACTCTTGCCGGCGGCCATCGCCAAAGAGATCGGACCTCCGCGCTCGCTGCGTCCTCGCGGGCCGGCTTCGGCGATGCGCGGCCGGTCGGCGCGACCGCCACGCGGATCACAAGGTGCACACTTGCGCTGGCCCGTTTTCCCAGTTCATCGGCTCGACCGCGACACCAGCGGCCTGATGTTGTTTGCGCGCACGCGTTTAGCCGAGCAAAAACTGGTCGCGATGTTCCGCGCCCATCGCATCCAGCGTCAGTACTGGGCGGTGGTGCTCGGACGCGTCAGCTCGCAAACGATTCGTTCGGTCTTCGTACGCGATCGAGGCGATGGCCTGCGCGGAAGTTTGCCGGGATCGACGACGCGCTTACCACCGGATGCAACCGGCCTGCCAGCGGCCGCGACGGCAGCTGAGAAA
>JBQCJB010000482.1:0-4734 GCA_051953155.1 Aureliella sp.
GCGCATGAAGGTCGGCGACAAGTGGAACATCTTCATTCCGCCGAATCTCGGCTACGGCGAACGGGGCATCCCGTCGGTCATTCCCCCGAATTCCGCCCTGGTCTTCGAAGTCGAACTGCTCGAGGTCAAGTAAGCCTCGAGGGCAAATCGCTCTGTTGGTTTGCACCTAACACACGCTGAGCCGTCCTGCCGGTGCGCGCCGAAGTCCTGCTCAGCCGCGAAACTTTCCAATCTCGGGCGTGTTCACTCCTGTTGAGCGCCGCCCGAGCTTCGTTGTGTCGCTTGTCGATAATTGCCTCGGTCGGTTCGCAGTCGTGGGCTGCGGTCCTGTGCTGTCGAGTACCCGAGGGCTAGCGATGAGATTTCTGCGCACCGCCTGGATCTGTGGTCTGTTGTCCCTGGTGGCAAGCTCGCCGACGCATGGCCAATCGCCACCGTCCGAACGACCGTCCGCCAGCAAAGAGGTTCAATCTCGCGACTTGCCGGCCGAGCAGGTCAAATTCTTCGAAGCGCGGATCCGGCCGGTTCTCGTCCAGCATTGCTACGCCTGCCACTCGGCCGACAGCCGCGAATTGGGTGGCGGTTTGCAAATGGATGGCCGCGATGGGCTGCTGGCTGGCGGCGACAGCGGTCCAGCCGTTATCCCCGGCAAACCGGAGGACAGCCTGCTTCTAACGGCGATTCGCCAAACCGACCGCGATCTGGTCATGCCGCCCAAAGAAGCGGGACCGAAACTCTCGGCCAGCGTCATCGCCGACTTCGAAAAGTGGATCCGCGCGGGCGCGATCGATCCGCGCAGCGATTCGCCCAAGGCCGGCAAGAAAAAATACGATCCCGAGGCTGCCAAGTCGTGGTGGGCCTGGCAACCGCGCAACCGCGTGACACCACCGCCGGTCAGTGACGAGAGCTGGGTGCGCACGCCGCTTGACCGCTTCGTTCTCTCAGCCCTCGATCGCCAGGGACTGCATCCGGTGCCCGATGCCGACCGCGCGACGCTCGTCCGCCGCTTGGCCTTCGATCTAACCGGACTGCCACCGACGGTTCCGGAACTGTACGACTATGCGCTCTCCCCGTCACCCCGGCCGCTGGAAGACCTGGTGGACCGCTATCTCGATTCGCCCGCGTATGGCGAGCGGATGGCGCGCCACTGGCTCGACGTGGCTCGTTACGCCGAATCGGCGGGCAAGGATTTCAATGGCATGTTCCCGCATGCCTGGCGCTATCGCGATTATGTGATCGATGCCTTCAACGCCGACATGCCCTACCGGGACTTCGTCGTCGAGCAGATCGCAGGCGACCTTTTGCCCAGCCGCTCCGACGAGGAACGTGGCCGGCAGGCGATTGCGACGGGCTTTCTCGCGATCGGGCCCAAAGGGCTGAACGAAATGAATCCGCGGCAGTATGTGGCGGAGATTGCCGACGAACAGATCGACACACTCTCGCAAGCCTTCCTGGGACTGACCGTCGCCTGCGCGCGATGCCACGACCATAAATTCGACCCGATTTCGCAGCGCGATTACACCGCGATGGCTGGGATCTTTCTTTCGACCGAAACGCATTTCGGTTCGCAAGGAGGCGTCGGCGGCCGCAACCGTTCCACGCTGATCGAGTTGCCCGAAAGCTTCGTCGATGCGCAGGCAACCAGCGTCATGAGCCCCGACGAAATCGCGCGCCGCACCGAACGACTGGCCGACGTGCGGCAGCAACAGCAAGAGTTCATCGCCGAGCGCGCCCGCGAGCGGCTGGCCGGCAAGCCGCCGTCCAACCCCGGTCCAGAGTTCCTGCGCATCCAAACGCAGTTGGCCGTTCTCGAGACCGACCTCGGTCAGTATCGTCCCGACGGTTCGCTGAAAGCCCTGGCGATGGGCGTCAGCGACAAGCCGCGGGCTTCCGAGCGCGGAGGCATGTTTGCCAGGCGGCTGCTGCAAGGTTTGGGTGGCGGCTTCCGCCGGCCTCAGTTCCCCGGCGCGGTACCGCCCGAACTGCAGACGATCAACGACAGCCCGCTGTTCGAGCGCGGCGACGTCGCCAAGCCGGGACAGCGCGTGCCCCGCGGCTTGCCGGTCTTTTTCACCGGCGGCTCGGTGACGACGATACCCGAGAGCAGCAGCGGTCGGCTGGAACTGGCCCACTGGATCGCCAGCAGCGATCATCCGCTGACGGCCCGCGTGATGGTCAACCGCATCTGGAGCTGGACGATGGGCCGCGGCCTGGTCGCCAGCGTCGATAACTTTGGAACTACCGGAGACTTGCCGTCGAATCCTGAACTGCTGGACTACCTGGCGGGCCAGTTCATCGATAACGACTGGTCGGTTAAGAGTCTGGTGCGAACGATCGTGCTCAGTCGCACTTACGCGCTGTCGAGCGCTCACGACGAAGCGAATTTCACCCGCGACCCGGACAACCAATTCCATTGGCGCGCCAACCCGCGGATGCTCGAGGCGGAAGCGGTTCGCGATGCGATGCTGTCAGCCTCGGGAAAGCTCGATTTGGTTCGTCCACATGGCTCGCTGATCTCGCGCGCCGGCGATGGCGTGATCGGCGGACGCCCCAACGGTCCAGCCTTCAACGGCTTGGCCGAAGATCAAATCACCGGCATTCAAGCCAACTACCGCTCGCTCTATCTGCCAATTCCCCGCAATCTTCTTCCCGATGCGCTCGAACTGTTCGATTTCCCGGACAACTCGATGGTCCACGGCGTTCGCGAGTCGACGCTCGTTCCCAGCCAGTCTCTGTTTTGGATGAACAGCCCCGAAGTCGATTGGGTTTCCCGGCAGATGGCGCAGCGCGTGTTTCCGGGCGTCGACCTCTTTCCGAAGAACAAAACGGCCGCCGCCTCTCAATCCGGCGGCAAGGGCCAGGCCGATGACAAAGCGGACCAGCGGGGCAGGGGAGTCCGAGAGTATCCGCGAAGGGAGGACGCCGATGTGGCCCAGCGCTTCGCCGATGTCTGCCTGCTTGCGCTCTCCCGACAGCCGTTGGCCGAAGAGACCGCGGCGGTGGAAGAGTTTGTACGCGAGCAGACCGCGGCCGGCATCGCCAGCGGACAAATCTGGACCAGCGTCTGCCGTTCGATCATCAGCAGCGCCGACTTCCGACGCCTGCGTTAGCGATTCGCCAGTCCGGTTAGGCGCTCTCGCTCCAAAAGACAACACGTACGAACAAGGGTGATCGATGATGCTTGAACAACGTTCCCACAGCTGTGGCCGCGTCGCACCGCTGCTGACGCGCCGAGCCGTGCTGCAGACGACGGGACTGGGGTTTGGCTGGCTAGCGCTGCAAGGTTTGATGAACGCAGCCGCCGCAGCCGAAGTGTCGCGCAGCCCGCAACCCCATTTTGCGCCGCGCGCTAAACGCGTGATCTTCTTGTGCATGCGCGGCGCGCCGTCGCATGTCGACACCTTCGACTACAAACCTCAGTTGCAGCGCGACGATGGTCGCCCCGGGCGCCGACCGGGCACAAAACTACTGGGCTCGCCTTGGCAGTTCTCGCAGCATGGCGACGGGGGCCTGTGGATCTCCGAACTTTTCCCGCACGTTGCCAAAGAGGCCGACAAGCTCTGCCTGCTGCGGTCACTGCACACGGACCTGCCAGCGCATCCGCAAGCCGTCTTGCGGTTGCACACCGGCACGTCGCAGTTCGTGCGGCCCTCGCTGGGCGCCTGGACGCTGTACGGACTGGGCTCGGAGAACGAGAACCTGCCGGGCTTTGTAACACTCACGCCGCCGACGGGCTTTGGCGGCGCGCAGAACTACGGTTCGGGCTTTTTGCCGGCCGCTTATCAGGCGACGCGCATCGGCAGCGACAATCGCCCAGTCAGCACGGCGACCTTGCCCTACCTCGAACCGCTCGCCGGCAAGGCTCAACAGCAAGTCGACCTTGGACTGACCGAGCGTTTCAACCGTGCCCAGCGCGCGCACCAGCCGCACGACGCGGACATCGACGGCGTCATTCAGAGTTTCGAACTGGCGTTCAAGATGCAGTCGGAGCTGCCGCGGGTGTTGGATCTCGATAGCGAGTCGTCCGACACGCAGCAGATGTACGGCATCGGCCAGCGGACCACCGACGACTTCGGCCGCAAGTGCTTGATGGCGCGACGGCTGGTCGAAGCGGGTGTGCGTTTCGTCGAAATCACGCACGGCAACTGGGACCAGCATTTCAATTTGAAGCAAGCCTTGCAGAACAACTGCGACGCGGTCGATCTGCCGATCGCCGGTTTGCTCCGCGACCTCGAGGCTCGAGGTTTGCTGAAAGACACGCTCGTCCTCTGGTCGGGCGAATTCGGCCGCACGCCGCACGCCCAAGGCGACGACGGCCGCGACCACAACAACCAGGCCTTTACGTCCTGGATGGCCGGCGGCGGTGTCAAAGGAGGCTTTGCCTATGGCAGTAGTGACGAGCACGGTTACGAAGCGGTCGACAGTCCCATGTCGATCCACGACTTGCATGCCACGATCCTGCACCTGCTCGGTTTAGACCATCAGCGGCTGACCTACCGCTACGCCGGCCGAGACTTCCGCCTGACCGACGTGTACGGCAACGTAGCCCAAGAGATCATGGCGTAGTAATAGGTTGTCGGTCTCCCCCTCGCCCCGCTTCGGGGAGAGGGGGCTGGGGGGTGAGGGGCAGCAGCACCAAAAAGCGCTGCGCAATCCGCATTGGAAGTTTATGCGTTGCGCGGAGACAGCCGGACACGTTTCGGTCTCCCCCTCGCCCCGCTTCGGGGAGAGGGG
>JBQCJB010000483.1:0-6607 GCA_051953155.1 Aureliella sp.
TCAGCATCTCGACCGCGCACCTGGACGCGTATGAAAAATGGCTGGAGCTGGCCGCCGCGCGCGGCCAGGCCGAAGATGTGATCGCCAAGATGGATCTTTTGCAGCGGGAGAGATTTTTTGAAGTCCTGCCGTTGGGAGGCCGGCTGTTAGCTGCTCGCCAGGCGATGTATGCCGACCGCAGGCAGTGGCCAGTCGAGATGCTCGGCAAATTTGAACCGCTTTTCAAACTTTATCCGGCCGCTAGCGCACTGCCGACCAAGTTGCGCGAGCTGGTGGGCAGTTTGAACAAAGAGCCGCTGGCGGTCGACGACCGCGCGATCTCGCCGGAAGCGAAGAAGAGATTCGCCGACATCGTCAAAGTTTCGGCGCAGGAAGAAAATTTGCTGATGATGTTGGCCCTGCACCGCGGGCCGATCCCGCGGAATTTTCCGGCACCGATCGACTTGGCCGAGCTGCGGCAAGCGCTGAGTGACCGCGACGTGGTGCTCACTTTCGGACGCAGCGCGACGACGATCGTCGGGGCAGCTGTTACCCGGCAATCGCAACACGTCTGGTCGATTCCGGAAGCCGCTGCGGTCGACGTCAAGATTGCCCTGCTGCTGACGCAGATCGGCTTGAGCGGAGCGCCCAACCTGGATGCGTCGTCTGCCAAAGTCGCGTGGCGGACGACAGCTTCGGAGCTGGCCGAGACGCTCATACCGGCGGAGGCCCGGCAGTTGCTCACGTCTGCGCAGCGGGTGGTCGTCGTCCCCAACGGCAACTTGTGGTACCTGCCATTTGACTTGTTGCCGGCCAGTCCAGCGGATCCGCGCGCGCCGCTGTTGGCGCGACACGCGGTGTGTTACTTGCCGACGCTGGCGCATGTCCGGCAGATCAACGCTCCGGCGCCGGTAGCGCGGAACATGGTCGGCGTCATCGGTCCGTTCTTCTCGGCCGACCGCGCGACCAACCAGAGCTTGTGCAGCCAGGTCGGGCAGGCATCCGCCGGCGCCGTGCGCTTGGATGTGCAGCAGAAGTCGCCACTTAGTTCGCCCAGTTGGTTAAGGCTGCGGGCTGACAGTCTGTGGGTGGCTTGCGAGCTGCCGATGGCCAAGACGCCTTGGGAGTTGCGGGTGATACCGATCGAGCCAAGCCAGGAAAATGCGCTGGCCAACTGGATGCAGTCGCCGCTCCGCGCGCCGTCGCGGCTGTTTTTGCCGGGCTTGCAGAGTTCGGCTGTGCGGGTCGAGATGAACGGCGGCAACGAACTGTTCGTGCCGGCCTGCACATTGTTGGCCGCGGGAGTGCGTTCCGCGTGGGTGTCGCGCTGGAAGGTCGGCGGGCGAAGTGCGCTGAGCGCTCTATCCCGCGTGATCGATGAATTAGAAGTCGAATCGCCGTCATCGGCCTGGCAGCGAACGGCCATCGCGCTCTGGGCCGAAAAATTTGCTACAGCCGACGAACCGGTGCTGCCTAGCGCCCGCGGCTTGCCTTCGACTATCGACGGCAACCATCCGCTGCTCTGGAGCGGTTACATGATGATCGGCGACAACCTGCCGCCGCAATGAGCGGCGTCTGGAGTCGGGCGACGCCTGCTGGGCCGCTGACGGAGGGGCTCCTCCTTGAAATAGATGGCATTTCGCCCTAGGATAGAGGGCGAAACGTTGATGGATTCGTCCATTTCTATGGCATACGAACACGCGCGAAAAAACTTGGGGAGAGTGTTAGCGATGCGAAGGTTTGCAATCGGAACGATGTTGGTATTGGGCTTGGCCGCGGCAGGTTGTGAGAAGCCGGTCGAAGGCATTCCAAGTTCCAGCGGCAGCGCGGTCAGCTCGGGTGACGACCTGTCGGTGGAAATGCCGGCCGAAGATACCGCCCCGCCGGCAGTTGACACCACAGCTCCGCCTGCCACAGATGCGGTTCCGCCGGCCGGCGAACCAGCTCCGGCGACCGAGCCTTCGCCGACGACCGATCCGGCTCCGGCGACCGACGCTCCGAAGACTGACGAAGCCGCTCCGGCTGCTGAAACGCCGAAGCAATCGAGCACCGGCGGCAGCTCGGCCAAGTTCGTGGCTATGACCGACCTCAAGGTTCCGACCATGTCCTGCCCACACGGTTGCTGGCCAACTGTCAAGGAAACCTTGGCAGCTCAGCCCGGTGTCGAGTCGGTTGAACTGGCCAAGCAGAGCAACGCCGACGCGATCGACAACCCGGTCGTCCACGTCAAGCTCAATGGCAAGTTTGACTCCAAGGCGGCGGTCGCTGCCCTGGCTAAGGCCGGATTTGAGAACGCCGAAGTCGTCAACTAGGACGTCTGCTGCGGCAGTTCCTCGGCAGACGTGCGGCGGTGCCGCAGCGCTCCGCTGGTCGTGAATATGAACATCCCTTAGGGCCGGTGAAACCGTGTGGTCTCGCCGGCCCTTTTTGCGTACGATTACCGATCGGGCCTGTGGCAGCTTGGATGATTACTTTGCGTGGAAGGTGAGATGCGATGAAACGTTTCTTCGGTTGGGCGTTGTGCGTTTTGATTGGGGCCAGCGCTGCTGCCTGCCAGGCGGCCGATGAATTGCTCACCGTCGGCTCGAAGGCTCCGGAGCTGAACATCGAACATTGGCTCAAGAACGGCGGCAATTTCAAACCGGTCACCAAGTTCCAACCGGGCAAGATTTACGTGGTCGAGTTCTGGGCCACCTGGTGCGGCCCCTGCATCCAAGGCATGCCGCACCTGGCGCAGCTGCAAAAGGAATACGCCGAAAAGGGCGTGCAGATCATCGGAGTCAGCAGCGAGGATCTGGAAACGGTCCAGGAATTCTTGGCGCGGCAGATCCCCAAGGGTGACGCCGAAAGCGACGCGCTGCCGGCGACCTTTGGCGAACTGACCAGCGCTTACTCGCTGACCTGCGACCCGGACGAATCGACCGACAAGGCATACATGCAGGCCGCCAATCAGATGGCGATCCCCAACGCGTTCATCGTCGGCAAGGAAGGCAAGATCGAGTGGATCGGTCACCCGGGCGAAATGGACGACGTCCTGCGTCAGGTCGTCGCCGGCACCTGGGACCGCACCGAGTACGGCAAGCGATTCCTGGCGATGCAGAAGTTGGAGCTTGCCAAGGCCGAACTGAACGAAGCTCTGCGGAAGCGCGATTTCGCCAAGGCGATTGAGCTGATCGATGCTCAAATCGAAGCCACCGACGATGTTCAGTCGAAGCTCGAGTTGCGACTGACCAAGGTGCAGATCGCGCTAGTCGAGAACAAAGTCGACGTAGCCACCAAGCGGCTCCAGGAGTGCTACGACGCGGCCAAAGGTCAGACTGGCATGATCGACTTGATCAGCTGGCACATCTACGAGCAATCGGAACAGCGGCAAATGAATTTGGCGCCGCTGGTGAAGGTAGCCTATGCAGAGTCCGAAAAAGCCCTTGGTGAAGCCAAAGGCGAAGCTCGCGGTAGCCTGCTCGACACCGTCGCGCACCTGGCTTACAAGCAAGGCGACATCGACAAGGCGATCAAGCTAGTCCGCGAAGCCACCGAACTGGCTCGCGGCGAGAACAAGGAGTTCTCCAAGCAGTTTCTCGAACAGCTGCTCAAAGAGAAGGCCGAGAGCGAAAAGGCCAGCGACTCAGCCGCGCCCAAGAAAGCCGCTTCGGACAAGTAACAAGCCAGCGCCTTAATGAGAGCCGCGCCTGCCTCTTTCATAACACGAACGCGTAAGCGAGGGCGCTGATTGCAGCGGCGACGAGTTCGCCTTGCGCGGTTCTTTCCTGTTTATCTTGCTCATCGATGTCTTACTCATCGATGTCGAGTTGTTGAGCAAGTCGACGCGTGATTGGTAGCGCTCGCCCCTCACCCCCCAGCCCCCTCTCCCCGAAGCGGGGCGAGGGGGAGACCGCGCGGTTTGGCGCTCGAAGCGAGCGTTTCGCTTCTTTCATAACACGAACGCGTAAGCGAGGGTGCTGATTGCAGCGGCGACGAGCGGCGACGAGTTTGACTTGGGCGGTTCTTTCCTGTTTATCTTGCTCATCGATGTCGAGTTGTTGAGCAAGTCGACGCGTGATTGGTAGCGCTCGCCCCTCACCCTCCAGCCCCTTCTCCCCGAAGCGGGGCGAGGGGGAGACTGACTCGTCGGGCACGCCTTAGCCAAACTGCGCCGGGTGGGGAACGCCATAGCCAAACTGCGCGGGGCTGCCGAAGCTCAAGCATGAACGACAACACGTTTGCACAAACCTCTCCGGCCGACTGGTTCGAGATCCTGTTCATCCTGTTAATCGATGTCCGTTCAGTTCTTGAACGCTGCTAGGGTTCGAAGTGAATGGGGAGGTTCTTTCCTGTGCATCATGCTCATCGATGTCGGCGTCTAGTCGATGCGGCCTATTTGCAAAAGCTGCCCAGTTTTACGACAATGAGGATTCGCCCGAATCTCCCCCCCGCCCTCATTTCACTCCATCCGAAAGGTTCGACCTTGAAGACGAATCCCAGTAACAATAGCGACGTTTCGCGTCGTTCTTTCGTTAAGGACACGGGCTTGCTTGCGGCTGCGACGACGCTGGCCACGGCCGCTGCTCCGCGGGTCCATGCGGCTGAAGATAACACGATCAAAGTCGCCCTCGTCGGCTGCGGCGGACGCGGGACTGGCGCAGCGACCAATGCCCTGAAAGTCGACAACGGTCCGATCAAGCTGGTCGGTATGGCCGACGTGTTCTCGAACAAACTCAACAGCAGCTACGCCCAGCTCAGCGGCGCCGCCAAGGACAAGGTGGATGTTCCCGAAGACCGGCGCTTCATCGGCTTTGATGGTTACAAGAAGGCCATGGATCTGCTCAAGCCGGGTGACGTCGTCATCCTGGCCACTCCTCCTGCATTCCGCTGGGTGCATTTCACCTATGCCATCGAAAAGGGCTTGAACGTATTCATGGAAAAGCCGGTCACGGTCGATGGGCCGAGCAGTCGCAAGATGCTCGAGCTGGCTGAGAAATCGGTCGCCAAGAACATGAAGGTCGGTGTCGGTCTGATGTGCCGCCACTGCGTCGCTCGTCAGGAACTGCATGATCGCATTCAGGACGGCGAGATCGGCGACATCCTGCTGATGCGAGCCTACCGCATGGCCGGCCCGACTGGTTCGGCAGCCGTGCTGAAGAAGCCCAAGGATGAAAAGGAACTGATGTATCAGATCCGCAATTTCCACGGCTTCCTGTGGGCCAGTGGCGGCGGCTTCAGCGACTTCCTGATCCACAATATCGACGAATGCTGCTGGATGAAAGAAGCCTGGCCGGTCGAGGCGAAGGGCTCCGGCGGACGCCACTATCGCGGTGACTACGTCGACCAGAACTTCGACACCTACTCGGTCGAGTACACCTTCGAGGATGGAACCAAGCTGATGCTCAACGGCCGCACGATGCCGGGTTGCCATCAGGAATTTGCCAGCTACGCCCACGGTACCAAGGGTTCGGCGGTGATCTCGACGGCCTCGCACACGCCGGCCAAGTGCCGGATCTACAAAGGCCAGAAGATCAGCAAGAAAGACCTGGCTTGGGCCTACCCGCCTGATGAACCCAACCCGTACCAGCTCGAGTGGAACCACTTGATCGCGGCGATTCGCGAGGACAAGCCCTACAACGAAGTCGAGCGGGGCGTCAAAGCCAGCGTCGTCACCTCGATGGGCCGCATGGCTTCGCATACCGGTCAAGTGATCACCTACGACGACATGCTTAATTGCGAGCACGAGTTCGCGCCAGAAATCGACAAACTGACGATGGACTCCGATGCGCCGCTGCAGGCAGACGCCGACGGCAAGTATCCCGTTCCGCAGCCGGGCATCGTCACGCGCACCGAGTACTAAGTGATCTAAAGCACTGGGCGACCTAAGGCTTCTAGGCTACCTAAGGCTTCTAGGCTACCTAAGCCTCGCCGAGCTTTTCTTTGTCAGTTCACCAGGCTTTCGATACCTTGTTCGTCGCGGGGACCGACGGCGGTCAGCGGCGGGAAGGTGAGTCGAAGCAGGGGCGGAGCAATAAACGTTGTGACCATCACCATGATGGTCACAGCGCTGAACATGCTGGTGTCGAAGACGCCGGTGGCCAGTCCCATCTGCCCGAAGATCAAGCCGACTTCGCCACGCGGAATCATGCCGATACCGATCACGTGCCGGCGGCCCTTGAACCACAGCAGCGCGTAGCCGCATAGGAACTTGCCGATGATCGCGGCCAGCAGCAGCAAGCCGCCGATCTTCAGCGTTTGTAGGTTCTCTGGGTTGAAGGGGTTGAGCACGCGGACGTCGACTGACGCGCCCACGAAAACGAAAAAGATCGGCACGAAGAATTGGCCTAGCTGCGCCACCCCGTGTTCGATCGCCGGCGCCTCGTCGGTCGAGCGGAGCAGCAGCCCGGCAGCGAACGCGCCGATGATCATCGCCGAACCGAATTCGGCGGCTGCCCAAGCCAATCCCATGACGCAGATCATGGCCATCAGCGTCGGCGTCCCGGCAAAGCGGCTGCGCTCGATCCAGTTGATCACCGGCGGGATTACGTAGCCGCCGACGACCAGGGTGACGGCGAGAAAGCCGAAGGCGACAGCCGTCGTCTGACCAATCATGAACGCGGTGACCGTCTCGCCTTCGGTCAAGCGC
>JBQCJB010000484.1:0-2115 GCA_051953155.1 Aureliella sp.
AACAGCCGGCTGGCTACCGCGATCGCCGCCAGGGCATAAATGATCGTGCAGGCCACGGAAATCAGCGCCGCCTCGGCGGTCGCGGCGCCGACCAGCACGTCGCGAGACAACAAAACGATGTTGGCCAGCGGCACCACCGCCAGCGTACTGGTCAGCCGAACCTGCGGCAGGAGACTCAGCACTCCGGGGGCCAGCGAGATGAGCATCACCGGAATCAAATAAGCCTGAGCTTCCTTAAAACTCTTCGCAAAGCTGGTGATCGAGAGCAACACCGCCGAGAAGAACATCGCGAACAGGACTAACAAGCACAGGATTTGGGCGATGGTCATCAAGGACAGCCCGCCGGTACCGAAGACCAACCGCCCCAGGCCGCTAGCCCACAGCGTGACCGACATCGCCGAGAGATTGGCGACTGCTGTCAACAAGGCCACGGTCACCACGGCCACGTACTTGGCCAGCAGCAAGATCGGTCGTGGCGTCGGGGAGACGATCATGGCTTCCAGCGTACCGCGTTCGCGCTCGCCAGCCGTCAGGTCGATAGCCGGGTAGACCGCGCCAGCGATCGTCATCAGCACTAAGACCAACGGTACCAACGAAGCCAGCGTCGCCGGCGTGTTGTTGGGCAGTTTGATCGGGGCCGCCGCCATCGATATTCGCGGATGGTACTCCGGG
This sequence comes from Aureliella sp., assembly GCA_051953155.1. GTDB lineage: Bacteria > Planctomycetota > Planctomycetia > Pirellulales > Pirellulaceae > Aureliella. Next base: position 673 of record JBQCJB010000484.1, read on the forward strand.
CCAGCCAGGGCAATGATCTGCCGCGACGTTTCGTCGTTGACGGCCGCAAACACGCTCCGCAGAAACTGGACCGCCATTTCGCTATGCGGATCGCCGGCCACGTACTGGAGCCGGTACCGGTCCTCGGGCATCAACTGCACGACCTGGCGGATTTGCTCCAGCGGCGGCCCGCGCAGCCGCGGTGGCTCCGCGGTCGCTTCGGACGGTTCGTTTACGCTATCCGGAATCTGATCCAGCCCCGCCTGCGAATCAGACGCCTGCCCATCTGATGCTTGCTGGTCGGGGCGCAGCTCGTCAGGTGGCTGCTCGTCAGGTGGCTGTTCTTCGGATGACTGTTGGGCTTCGACTGCAGCCGGGCGCGAATCGGTGACCAGGGGTGCGGCCGCGCCGCGGACCAACACGTCGACCGCTCCGGACAGCAGGGCTTGCCGGCCGTCGCGCTCGATGCGGAACATACTGATCTCTTGGCTGAGCAAATGCCGCACGGCCGATTGGCTGCGGGCTTTCTCTCCGGTCAGGATCGTCGGCGGCGCGTCGGGGTGTTCGATCGACAACACTTCGCGTCCTTGGGTCGCCAAGATTTGCTTGCCCAGCGCGATGGCTTCCTGGAGCGGCTCGAGCAGCGATTCGTCCTCGATACCGATGCGCAGCGTCGGCGTCTGGGGCGACGTGGCTGTGCTCAGCAGCAGTCGCTGCAGGATCATGCTCAGCAGCGGATAGACCAGCAGCGGCATGAGGACCAGCGTGATAATCGTGCGGCGATCGCGCAGCGACTCTCTCAGCTCCTTCAGGCACAGTCGGTAGATGCGGGCGGGTTGCCAGAGGTTGCTCATGCTACCGGCGCCTCGCCCGCCGACGTGTTGTGGACGCGCAAGATGCTCAAGAACATGTCAGTCAAATGTTGCTGGCCCGTCGCGGCCTGCAGTTCGGACAAAGTACCGATGTGCAGCAATTGCCCCCGGTGCAGCAGCCCGAAGCGATCGCAGGCCCGCTCGGCTTCATCCAGGCGATGGGTCGATAGTAGCACCGCCTTGCCGCTGCGTTTAAGCTGAGCGATGAAGTCGAAGACCGTTTGGCTGCCGACGACGTCCAGGCCGCGGGTCGGTTCGTCCAGCAGCATGACCGGCGGATCGTGCATCAGGCCCCTCGCCAAGATGACCCGCTGCCGCTGGCCGGTGCTGAGCGTGCTGCATCGCTGGTCGAGGAAGCGGCCCAGCGTCAGCGTCTCAGCCAGTTCCGCTAAACGCCGCTCGGCGTCGGCCGGTTCGATCGAGTACAGGTCGGCGAAATACAGCAGCATCTCGCGAACGGTCAACCAGGGATAAACGCCGTCGTTGGTCGAGACCATGCCGATCCGCGCCCGGACTGCGGACGAATTTGGGCCGGTGCGAATGCCGTCGACTTCCGCATATCCGGAATCGGGCACCAACAGGCCCATCACCA
>JBQCJB010000485.1:0-8657 GCA_051953155.1 Aureliella sp.
GACCCTGAGAACGTTCTGTTCGAGCTCGAAAAGGCCTGGCACATCGCTACCACGGGCCGCCCGGGACCATGCTGGCTCGACTTTCCGATGAACGTCCAAGCGACCATGGTCGATTCGCAGACTCTGCGTCGTTACCAGCCAGAGCCCCCAGCGACACCTTCAGGAGTGCAACCTGACGGCCCTTCCCCAGTCGATCTCGCGCGGGAGGTAGCGAGCTGGTTGGAGCGGCTTCGCGGCGCTCGGCGACCGCTGCTGTGGTTAGGTGTCGGCGTGCGGATGGCCGGCGCAAGTGAGGCGGCTGCCGAGCTGGTGCAGCGACTGGGAATTCCGGTCCTGCTCAGTTGGTCGGCGATCGATTTGTTGCCGTCGACCGAGCCACTGGTCATGGGACGAGCAGGCGTCTACGGTCAGCGCGCGGCGAACTTCATTCTGCAAAGTTGCGACTCGCTGTCGACGATCGGGACTCGGCTGTCCATCTTGCAGGTGGGCTACGACATCACCGAACTCGCGCGCGATGCCAAGGAAATCACGGCTGTCGATATCGATCCGACGGAGCTGCAGAAGTATCCCCAGCGGGTGACGCACCCGCTGTGCGCCGATGCTGCGGCATTCATTGAGGAAGCCCTGCGCCAGCTCGCCGAGCAAGACCAGTTGCCGACCTACCAGCCTTGGCTCGAGTGGTGTTCCGAGACGCGGGCGAACTTTCCAGCGATCGGGCCCGAGCACGACGACAAGCCTGGCTATATCAATTCGTACCGCTTCATGGACCGGCTCAAGGCCCACTTAAAAGCCGACCAGGTAATCGTGACCGACATGGGCACGGCTCTGCTGAGCGGGCATGAGGCGCTAGAGATCACGCCGCCGCAGCGGTTGCTAACCTCGCAAGGCTTGGGCGAAATGGGATTCGGTCTGCCGGGGGCGATCGGCGCGTCCTTCGCCCGCGACCGCGGCGAAGTCCTGTGCCTGAATTGCGATGGCGGGATGATGATGAATTTGCAGGAACTGCAAACGATCGCCCACTTCCAGTTGCCAATCAAGATCGTCGTCTTCAACAATGACGGTTACTTGATGATCAAGCACACGCAAAAGGCGATTCTCGACAGTCGCTACTCGGGAACGAATCGGGCCAGCGGCGTCTCGTGTCCCGATTTTGGAAAGCTGGCTGCCGCCTTCGGGTTCGCGGCTTTCAAGATCCGTACCTGGGAGGATTTCGACAGCCAGATTCCGTTGCTGCAGAGCCATCCTGGGCCGGCTATCTGCGAAGTCTTCATGGACCCCGAGCAGTATTTTCACCCGAAGCTGGGTGTGGCCGTGCAGGCCGACGGGACGTTGGTCTCGCCGCCGCTGGAAGATTTGTCCCCTTTTCTCGACCGCGAGCTGCTGCAGCGGTCACTGCTGGTGCCGCTGCACGCCAAGTCGCAGCAAATCAGGCCCAATTAACTCAGCACGGCGATGGCATGCGGTGTGCTCGCGCTGGAAGCGCGGTGCGAGTGCCGTTGGGAACGCTTGCCACACTTGTTTACCACCGTGCGGCCCTGATCCATGACACAGTTGTTTTCTCGAGCGTCCGATGCCTGGCTGCGGCTGGCTTTGGCCGGAGTAGCGCTGACGTTGGTCGTGGCTGTGGCCGTGTGCATGGCCGTAGCTCGCTCGCCTTATGCCACGCGGCAAGGCATGCGCCCCGAGCAACCGGTGCCGTTTAGCCACCAACATCACGTGGGAGACATCGGCATCGATTGTCGCTATTGCCACCGCGGAGTTGAAAGTTCCGCAATGGCCGGACTGCCCACCAGCCAGGTGTGCATGAACTGCCATCGCATTCTGTGGAACAAGAGCGAAATGCTCGAGCCGGTGCGGGCCAGTTACCGCGATGACGCGCCCATCCACTGGAATCGCGTTCACGATCTGCCCGACTACGTCTATTTCAACCACAGTATTCACATCAGAAAAGGCATTGGCTGTTACAGCTGTCACGGGCGGATCGACGAAATGCCGCTGACCGCGCGGGCCGCACCGCTGACGATGCAGTGGTGTTTGGATTGCCATCGGTCGCCTGAGCAACACGTGCGGCCTCGCGAGTTCGTGTTCACTACCAAGCCACTAGAAGAACTGCTCGAGCCAGGCAGCCCGTCCGTCGCCGAAGTGCGGGCCCGCGTTGCCGCCCAGACGCATCCCGACAGCGAAACCGACTGCACGACCTGCCACCGCTGAGTGCGGTGGCGGGTATGCAACACTTTGCAGGTGTGCGTTTTCGATTGCCGCGTTGATAGCGAGCAGGCTGGACGGTGATATCGCACTGCGCGTCGCCGACCGGTTGGGCAGCGTCCAAAGGTCGAACGTCCGAGCCGCCAACGCTCTGGCCGCCACCAGCGCGCGACGGTCGCGGCATGATGAATGCACTCTGGCCGAATGCACCCCAGTGCAGTGCAGACGTGTCGAAAGAGCAGGCGTGTCGCGCCTCGAGATGTTTTTTCTTGACTGTCATTCCAATTCGCAACTGAGAGCCCATGACGGAGCACGGCCGCCTCCCGATCGTCCAGCCCGAGACCACCTGGTGGCGATCGCTGGCCGAATATGCCCGCGATCCGCAGCTGGAGGATTCGCTCCACCGCGAATTCCCGCGCGGCGCCAGCGAACTGACGGGCGAATCGCGGCGCGAGTTCTTGAAGTTGATGACGGCTTCGTTGCTCCTGGCCAGCGGCGCCGGCTGCGATATTCGTCAGCCGTTGGAAGCCATCGTGCCGGCTGCTCGCGAAGCCGACCAGACGTTGCCAGGAACAGCCGCCTATTACACGACCGCCCTGGATTTTGCCGGCTCTGCCCTCGGACTGGTTGTCGAGTGCCGCGACGGCCGTCCGATCAAGGTCGAAGGCAATCCGCGGCATCCGACCAGCCTGGGTTCCAGTTCGATCTTCGCCCAAGCCTTGACGCTAGAGCTATACGATCCCGACCGAGCTCGCGCGCCGCGTTATCAAGGCGGCGCAGTCGGCCTTAAACGCGTCCGGCAAATGTTGACGGCCACGCGCCAGCGCTGCGACCAGCATGATGGCCAGGGGCTGCGCGTGCTGATCGGTGCGTCGACCAGCCCCACGCTCGCGCGACTGCTCGGCCAAATGACCGAGCGCTGGCCGAAGGCGAAATGGTCGGTGTTTGAACCGGTCAACGATGATCGCTCGCGTTCGGCCATTGCTGCATCACTCGGTGGTAGCGACGCGGCGGCAGCCGTGCCCGTGTACGACTTTTCCAAAGCGCGAGTCGTCGTTTCGGTCGATTTCGATTTCCTGTCCGCTCGCGACCAACCGGTTTGCTACGTGCGACAGTTCGCCGACGCGCGGCGCATCGCCGGCCGCTCTCCGCAGCAGCCAGACGGTGCGCCCGAGCAAGTGCAGCTGTTTCATCTTGGGCCGCTGCCGACCGTCACTTCCTCCAAGGCCGACCACTGCTTGTTTGCCAAGCCCACGGACGTGACGCGGCTGGTGATCGCTTTGGCTCGAAAGCTGGAGGTCGATTTCAGCGGGCTAGGCGAGCAGTTATCCCCGGCGACGGGCGCGGCGCTCAGCGAACCGTCGCAGGCCTGGCTCGGCAAAGTCGTTCGGGCTCTCCAGCAGGCAGGCGCCAACTCGATCGTGGCAGCTGGCCGCGAGCAGCCGCCGCTGGTCCACTGGCTGGTCCACGCCATCAACGCCAAGCAAAACGCATTCGGTCGGACCGTGCAGTGGATTGAATCTCCTCAAGTCCGACCCGCCGGACAGACGTCCGACGCGGAAATGTGGCGGCAGTTGGTCGCTGAATGCGAGGCGGGCGAAGTCGACACGCTCGTGTGCCTGGGAGGCGACCCGGTCGGAAACTCTGGGCGGCGCGCGGAAGTCGCTGACGCGCTGCGCAAAGTGGACCTGTCGGTGGCCCTGGCGAGCGCGCCCAATGCGACCTCGGACAACTGCAAGTGGCTGATCCCGCGCACGCATGTGCTCGAAGCGTGGGGCGATGCCCGGGCGCACAACGGCACTGCCTCGATCGTACAACCCATGCTCATGCCGCTGCATCAGAGTCTGAGCGACATCCAACTGCTGGCGACACTGCTGGACGATGCTCCGTCGGCGTATGAGGCTGTGCGCAAGACGTGGCGCGAGCACAGCGATGCGACAGAGTTCGAGGCACTCTGGCGGCAAGCTCTGGCCGACGGGCTGATCGCCGACACGACTTTCGCTGCGATTGCCGTTTCGTGGCCGACTGAATTGTCCGACGAACTGGTCAACGAGCTGAGCGACGAGCTGGGCGACCAAGATGTTTCCGCAGGCACTGCGCAGACTGCTCAGACGGCCGCAGGTGGCACCGCCGCGACAAAGTTCGAACTGCTGCTGCGTCCCGATCCGAGCGTGTGGGATGGCCGATTTGCGAACAACGCGTGGCTCCAAGAGTTACCCAAGCCGCTGACGCACCTCGTCTGGGACAACGCGGCTTGGATGGCCAGCGCCGACGCAGCCGAGCGGGGTTTGAACAACGGCGACCTGGTCGCCTTGCAGGTCGGCGCCCAGAGCGTCGAGGTGCCCATTTGGATCGTGCCCGGACATGCGACCGGCTGCGTGTCGCTGTTCGCAGGCTATGGTCAAGCCACTGCTGGTCGGATCGCCATGGAGTGCGGATTCGACGTTCGACCGCTGCTGGGTGATAGCAGCGCGGGCGTGGTCCTGGGTACTCTGGCACGGACCGGCCGTTCGTATCCGCTGGTGTCGACGCAGCATCACCAACTGATGGAAGGACGCAGCTTGGCCCGCGCCGGCACGCTCGAGGAATATCTTCATCAGCCCGATGCGCCCGATTTCGCGCGGTCGTCGATGCCGACTCCGGAAGCGAGTCTGTATCCCGAGTGGAAATACGAAGGGCATAAATGGGGCATGTCGATCGACCTGACGGCCTGCGTCGGATGTTCAGCCTGTGTGATCGCTTGTCAGGCCGAGAATAACATTCCCGTCGTCGGCAAGCAGGAGTGCTCCCGCAACCGGCAAATGCACTGGATACGCGTCGACACGTACTACCAAGGCTCCCCCGAACAGCCGCAGAAAACGCTGCATCAGCCGGTGCCGTGCATGCACTGTGAGCGTGCCCCGTGCGAGCTCGTGTGCCCCGTCGCAGCCACGACGCACAGCGACGAAGGGCTGAACCAAATGATCTATAACCGCTGCATCGGCACGCGCTACTGCAGCAACAATTGCCCCTACAAAGTCCGCCGCTTCAACTTCTTCGACTACTCGCGAGCCTTCATCAGCCAGCCGAGCATGGTCCTGCTGCCCAACCCCGAGGTCACCTTGCGCAGCCGTGGCGTGATGGAAAAATGTACCTACTGCGTCCAGCGCATCGAGCGCGGTGTCATCGGCTCTGAAGTCAGCGACCGGCCGCTGCGCGACGGGGACATTCAAACCGCCTGCCAGTCGGCCTGCCCGGCGGCAGCCATCCGCTTCGGCGATTTGAACGACCCATCCAGCCAGGTCAAGCACGCGCACGAACATCCGTTGGCGTATGACCTGTTGGAAGAGCTGAATACGAAACCCAGAACGCGTTATCTGGCCGAGGTTTTCCATCCCTAGTCCGATACGGCAACCCTTGATGTCCACTGCGAGCCCATCAGCCGATCTCCTGCCTGCCGATGCCGACTATCGCTCGGTGACTGCGCAGATCGCGGACAACGTGCTCGCGCGGCGGGTGACCCGCGGATGGATGTTCAGTTTTTTCGTCGGCCTGGTGCTGGTGAGCGTCATGTTGACTGCGATCACCTGGCTGTTCGCGTTCGGCGTCGGCGTGTGGGGCATCAACGTGCCTGTCGCGTGGGGGCTGGCGATCGTCCACTTCGTATGGTGGATCGGCATCGGGCACGCCGGCACCTTGATCTCGGCGATCTTGTTGCTGTTACATCAGGATTGGCGGACTAGCATCAATCGCTTTGCCGAAGCGATGACTCTGTTTGCGGTCGCCTGTGCAGCGATGTATCCGATCCTGCACCTCGGCCGGCCGCAGTTCTTTTACTACATGGTCCCCTACCCTTCGACGACCGGTCTATGGCCGCAATTTCGTAGTCCGCTGATGTGGGACTTCTTCGCGGTCATGACCTACGGCCTCGTGTCGCTGGTCTTTTGGTATCTGGGGATGATCCCCGACCTGGCGACGATGCGCGATCGCGCGACCAACCCCACAGTCGCCAGAATCTACGGCGTGATGGCCTTGGGGTGGCGCAACTCGCTCGTGCACTGGAAACACTACAAGACCGCGTATTTGATTCTGGCTGGGATCGCTACGCCGCTGGTCGTTTCCGTTCACACGATCGTCAGTTGGGATTTTTCGGCCAGCATCGTGGCGGCCTGGCATTCGACGGTGTATCCACCCTACTTCGTCGGCGGGGCGATCTTTTGCGGCTTTGCGATGGTTTTGGTGATCACGATACCGATGCGGCGGATTTACGGTTTGAAGGATCTGATCACCGAGCGGCATCTCGACGCGATGGCCAAGGTGATGTTGGCGGCGGGATTCACCGTCTCGTACGGCTATTTGATGGACGCCTGGATGGCTTGGTATACGAACGAGCCCTTCGACAGCTACATCTACTCCAATCGCTTCACCGGTCCGTACGCCGGTTGTTACTGGGCGCTGGTGCTGTGCAACTGCCTGATTCCGCAGTTGCTGTGGTTTCCCGTATGTCGCCGCAACACGCCGATCCTGTTTGCCATCGCCGTCGCGATCAACGTCGGCATGTGGATGGAACGGTTTGTCATCGTCGCCCTCAGCCTGCATCGCGACTATTTGCCCTCGGATTGGGCCATGTATTACCCGACCGTTTGGGATTGGGCACTGTACGTCGGCACGATTGGCCTGTTTTTCACGTTGATGCTGTTGTTCATCCGGTTGCTGCCATCGATTTCGATGCACGAAGTTCGAGAACTCATCCACCAGACCGAGGAGGCGCCGCAATGAGCGAGCCCTTCTCGCCGCGAGCATGGGGTGCGCTGGCCCAGTTCTCCAGCGCCAAGGACCTGGAGCATGCGGTCTCGGAATTGAGCGGCGCAGAAAAAGAGTCCGTCGAGGCCTTCGCTCCCTTCCCGCTGGATCCAACCGCGGACATGCTCTACCAGCGTCGCTCGCCGCTGCCGGTGATTATTGCTGCCGGCGGGGTGATCGGCGGAGGTGGAATGTACGCTTTCCAGTACTGGGTTAGCGCGATCGCCTACCCTTTAAACGTCGGCGGTCGACCATTGCATAGCTGGCCAGCCTTCATTCCGGCGACGTTCGAGCTAACGGTGCTGACGGCCTCGATTTTTGCGTTGGTGGGGCTGATCCTCCGCTGCGGACTGCCGCGGCTGCATCATCCTTTGTTCGAAGTCGAAGCCTTCAAGCGCGCGAGCGTGGATGGTTTTTTTCTAGCCGTCCATCGCGAATACTCCGACCGCGCGGTCTTCGAAGAAATCACCCAGCGCTACCGAAGCCTGGGAGCGACCGACGTTTGGGAGGTCCCGAATGCTTAGTCGCGCAGGCAGAGGATGGTCGCTTGTCGGCTGGCTGGCGTTGTGGCCGCTGGCCTTGGGCTGCGTACAGCGAATGGCCGACCAGCCGCGGCTGGAATCGCAGGAGTGGCACGCGGGACTCGCTGAGCTGCAGCTTCGGCGGGCGCCTCCGCCCCACACGATACCGGCTGCGCTGTCCCAGGAGGACAGCTCGGCAGCGGCCCAGCTGGACGCCATGTCGCCGGCCGAGCTGCGAAGTCTGATCCGCCGCGGGCGCGAGCGTTTTGAGATCTATTGCGCACCCTGCCACGATTCACTCGGCAGCGGCAATGGCATGGCGGCTCGACGCGGGATGACACATCCACCGAGCTACCACACCGATCGGCTTCGCGCAAAACCGATCGACTATTTCTTTGCCGTGGCCACCAATGGCCACGGGATCATGCCTCCCTATGGCGAGATGATCTCCGACGCCGATCGCTGGGCAATCGCGGCTTTTGTGCGAACGCTCCAGTTCAGCCAGTTCGCACCGCAGGACCAGTTGAGCCAGCCAGACCGCGCCGCCCTGGACCAGAGCGCGCCGCCCGCGGAGCCCGATGCATCCTCTGCACAACAGAGGCCCGCGCCATGAATCAAAACTCGAGCGGGCAACGCCGCTACTACCAAGTCGGACTTGTTGCGGCAATCGCGCTGGCGACGCTGGCCTGTCTATGGGCATGGTGGTCGTATCCGCGCGATTTCTTGGTGGCTTACCTGGCTGCAATTTTGCTCCCGTGGAGCATCTCGGTGGGCAGTATCGCGCTCGTCTTGATCGTGCGTTTGACCGGCGGTCGTTGGGGCGAGGTGGCGTGGCCGTTCCTGGTAACCTTTTCGCGGATGATGCCGGTGGTCGCCGTGCTGTTCGTACCTTGGTTGCTGGGCCTGGCGTGGATCTATCCGTGGTTTGGCGGCGACATTTTTCACGGCTTGGAGAATACCGAAAATCGCCTTTGGTATTACCGAACACCCTTCTTCGTCGGGCGAACGGTTCTGTACTTCGTAGTCTGGAGCGCTCTGGGGTGGTGGCCGAGCCTGACGAGCGTGCGGGGCGGGGAATTGACCGCCGCCTTGGGACTGATCGCGCTGCTGCTAACCGTTACCTGGAGCACGATCGACTGGGTCATGTCG
>JBQCJB010000486.1:0-2224 GCA_051953155.1 Aureliella sp.
CAAAAACGGCAGCATCGAACAGCAACTGATCAACATCGTATGAAACATGGCTCCGGCACAACCGGTCAACGTGTCGGCGACGGCTTGGCGGCGCGAATCGCCATGCGAAAGCCTGCGAGCATACCAGTTTACAAAGTGCAAGGTGTCGTTGACGGCGATTCCCATGGCGACGCTGGCGGTCAACAGACCGGCGATATCCAAGCGGAGCCCCAACCAGGCCATGCCACCGAAAACCAAGGTCTCCGGCAGCACGTTGGGCAGCATAATCAGCAGCCCGGCCCAGAATCCGCGAGCGATCAGCATCATCACCGGCGTGATCAAGATAAAGGCAGCCGTGAAACTGATCCCGAGGTCATCGATCAATGCCAACTGCGTGTCGTGCATCACCGGATAGAGGCCGGTCACTTCGATCGCAAAAGGTTGCGCTTGACCAGTTTCTGCCGCCACGCTGCGCACGCGCTCGACGACGCGGTCGGTCAGCACGCCGTAGTCCTCTTCGGCCGTGGCCGATACCTTGGCGGTCACTCGCCACACCTGCCCGCGATTGTCCTCAGCCAACCAGCCTTGTTCAGCCAGAAACGGCAAACTTTGCGGTAGATTTTTTCGAAGCAAAATGCGGCGGGCAACGTCGCGGATCGCGCCAGTTTGCGGTAACGCCGGCAAAAATGTGGCCGCCGATATCGCCGTGCCCAGCCGCTGGTCGTCGCGAATGCTGTTGGTGACGCGGTCGACCCACACGATGCGATCGTACGTGTCCAATTTGCTCTGTTTTGGAAATCGAAGCAGCACTTCGACCGAGGCGATCGGACCGAGATTTTTCTCGAGCCACACCATGTTCCGCACCGTCGAACTGCCCGCGGGAAACATGTCGTCGAACTTGGTCGAGGGTTTCAGCTTCATCAGCCCGAGCAAGCTGAGCGCGATCAGCACAAAGCCCCCCGCAGATACCGCGATCGCGTGCCGCTGCATCCAGCCGGCGTACCGCTGGGCCAGCGGCGAAATCACCGCCGCATGCGTGTCGGCGTCGATCGAAGCCTCCGCATCGGCCAGAAATAATTCGGTCGTCGTTGACTCGTGCGACTCCGCCACAGCATCGTTCGCTCCTCGAGCGGGCGCGGACGACATGGTGGCTGGTTCCGTCAAGGCTGCAGCCGCAGCTCGCTTTTTCCGTGCGATCGCCAGTGCGGTCCGACCGTAAAACCAATCGGAAAGGCACGGGAAAGCCAGCAGCAAAAATGCCGAGGCGAGGCAGAGCGTAATCGACGAGTACAAGCCGAATTCGCGGACCGGCCCGAGCTGACTGACGACCAGCGAGGCCATGCCCAGAGCGGTCGTCAAACTGGCCAGCACGCTCGGTTTGAATCCCAGCAACATGGCCCGCGCGCCGAGATGATCGTCGTGATGCGCGGCCACGTCGACATAGTAGTTCATCAAATGCACCGCGCTGGAGAGCGTCAGCATGAAAACTAACGTCGGCAATACGATCAGCACGGCACTGAACTGACCGCCGGTGTAGTACACCGCGGCGATGGCCATCAGTTGCCCGATGCCGGCGATGATCAGCACTGCCACCGCCGCCAACCAACTGCGCAGGCACGCGCAGGCCAGCACAATGCCGAGCACGCTGGCCGGAATGACCAGTTGGCGAAAACTGCGGGCGGCAGCCGCGTCGACCGAATACGATTCGACGATCGAACCGGCCAGACGCAAGCGATCATGCCCCAGCCCGGGCACTGCATCGGCCGAACGTTCGATGTGTGCCATCGTCTCGGCCTGGTGCTTGAGGCCATAGGGACTGATGGTGGCGACGGCTGCGCAGAGCCCTCGCGGCCCGACCAGCACCCCTTTCAAACGCCGCGCGGCCTGGATCAGCGGCAGACGAATCGGATCGGCCGTTAAGGCCTCGAGCACCTCGGGCGTGGCTTGCACCGAGGCAATCCACCGCGTCTCGGGCGGCTGGCTATCGGTTAACCGCTGGCAGAAGGCAGCCAGTCGCGGGTCGTCGATTTTGCAATCGTCCCATGAGATGAGCACGAACTGATCGCTGCCGAATTCCTCGAGAAAGCGTTCGTAACGCTGCCGCTCTATGCGGCCGTCGGGCAGCCATTCGTGCACGCTCGAGGCGCCGATCGGAGCGCGAACCGCTCCGAAGAGGATCGCCGGCAGCAGCAGCAACACGGCCACCACCGCCCTGCGAGACCACCGATCCAACTGTTTGAGCATC
>JBQCJB010000487.1:0-6139 GCA_051953155.1 Aureliella sp.
CGACGATCGGCCGCACCGTCGCCATTTTTCATCGCGTTGAAGGCCCCGAATCCGGCCCGCAGGTTCCAGTCGCGAATCGCTTCGGCCTCGTCGATGGCGTGCTTGTCGAAACCGCTTTCCCAAAACCACTCCGCGTGGAAATCGCGCGGGTAAGGAAAGTCGGCCATCTTCAGCGGCAGAGCCCAGGGAGTTTCAGGGAACTTGGTCGGCATTTCCGCTTCGCCCCAGGTCCACATGTTGCTCATGCCCATCCGCCCCTCGGGCGTCATCTCCCAGTCAGCTGATGCGAGCGCGCCGATCCACGCATGCCCGGTGCAATCGACGAACAGCGGAGCTTTGAAGCGGCGAATCTGGCTGGAGAGAACGTCGATCGCGTCGACCGACTCCAGGCGTTTGCCCTCGACGGCAACGCGAAACGCATGATGGTGCAGGAACAGGTCGATATTCTTTTCTGCTTGGACGATCTTCAGCTTCAGCGCGTCACCGAACTCGTCGGCCGGTCCCGGTGATGCGCTGGCCTTGTCGGCGAACTCCTCGACAATCTCGCCGATGCGCGGAAATTTGCCGCGACGAATCAGTCCCTGGGCCCACACGCGGACTTCGCTCGAGCCATTGCCACCCAGCACGCCGCGATCTTGAATCAAGGCGACTTTGCAGCCCATGCGGGCGGCGGAGATCGCCGCTCCCATGCCGCTGTAGCCACCGCCGATGACGACCAGGTCGTAGCCCGACTTCTCCTCCAGTCGTTCGCGGATGCCGAGCGCCCGCTGCCGCCACTGGTTCATGACTTCCGAACTGTTGTCCGGCTGGGCTTCCAGGTCGGTCGTCAGGTAGATGGCGTCGCAGCGTCCGTCGAAGCCCTGCAAATCGTGCAGCCGCAGCTCTGCGTCGCCCGGCGAAAGTTCGACGGTACCGGCTCGCTGCCATTGCCAATTGGCCCCTTCGGTTCCCAACTGATCGCTGAGCGTGCGGCCGTTGACCAGCAGGGCAAAGCGTCCGGGATGACCAGGGGCCTTCCACCGCGCGACCCAGTCGAACGTGCGCACCCACACCGCATACTTGCCGGCGGACTTGATGGGCACCGATGCCACCGCATCCTCGACCGGCCGCCCAAGTCCGTGAGCCAGCAAGTAGGGCGAACCCATTTGCTCGATGAATTGCGTGTCGAGTTGCCAGCCGCCGCGCTGGGCAAAGCTTTCGGCTTCGACCAGCAGCTCTGCGCCGCGCAGCTCAGGCGAAACGAACGCGAGCAAGCTGGCACTGCACAGCCCGATCCAGGCGATCTGAGACCATCGATTCGAAGACTGGTGACGCACGATTGTCGGGCTCCTGCGGGTTGATCTGCGAGCTGGAAGGCTTCAATTGTAACTGGTCGCCCTGCCCCACGGCATCGGTTGCGGCTAAGGCGCTTCGCGGTAGGCTTGGCGCTCGAACGGGTTGTCTCGATAGGCGTCCCGACCGCACCACCACTGCCAGGCGGAAGAGAGCAGGTAAGCCGGACCCATCAGCAGTCCCCAGCGTTCGAACTGACGGACGTGCACGCGTTCGTGCAGGGCGCAAAAGTCGAGCCCCTCGGCCGTTTGCCCAATGATCACATGCCCGAGCGTCATTCCCAACGTCGTGGGACCGGTCGGTAAGCGCCGCACTAGCCAGGCAGTCGCGCCGCCGTAGAACTCGATGGCTCCCAGCCGTTGACGCCCTTTGCCGCCGGTCACAATGCCCAGCACCCCGATCGTCAGGCCAATTATGCTGTAGGGGCTGGCCCAGAGCACCAAGCAAAGTTTCCAGAGCTGCTTCAGTGGCATCATCCGTTTCTTTCCACGCTCGCTATCCAGTATGCTAACCCGTCAGGCCGGGGCACTCGCTCTTTCCGGCCTTCCCGCCCCCAACATGTCGCGGCACTTCCTGGGCCTCGACGGCACCCACCTACCCCGGAGTTCGAATTATGAAATCGTCTGGGACACAAGTATCGCGACGTCAGTTCGGCAAGGCCGCGATCATCGCTGGAGGCGGCTGGCTGGCCGCTCCGTGGCCGCGCCAGAGCTGGGGACAGGCCAAGAGACTGCGAATCGCCTTCATCGGCGTGGGAGGCCGCGGTGGGGCCAACCTGGCAACGATTTCCAAACAACCCGACGTCGAAGTCGTCGCGCTGTGTGATGTGAACGCCCGCAATCTGGCCAACGCGCATAAGAATCATCCTCAAGCCCGCACCTTCAAAGATTTTCGCGACCTCTACGACCAGTTGAAAGACTATGAGGCTGTCGTAGTCAGCACGACCGAGCACACGCATGCGTTTGCCACGTTGCCCGCGCTGCAAAACGGCAAGCACGTCTACTGCGAAAAGCCCCTCACACAGAATGTGGCCGAGGCCCGGCTGATCACTCAAGTGGCTGCCAAGGCGGGCGTGGCCACGCAGATGGGAACGCAGATCCACGCCTCGAACAACTACCATCGCGTCGTCGAGCTGATCCAAAGCGGAGCCATCGGACCGGTCAGCCAGGCCTACGTCTGGGTCGGCCGCGCCTGGGGCCTTCAGAGCGAAGCTGAAGCCAAGGCGAACAAGGATATCGTCTACGTGACCGAGCGGCCCAAGGAAGCCCAGCAGCCCCCCGAAACGCTCGACTGGGACCTGTGGCTCGGCCCGGCTCCCGAACGTCCCTATCACGAGGTCTATTTCCCCGGACCCAAATGGTATCGCTGGTGGGATTTCGGTAACGGCACCATGTCCGATCTGGGCAGCCACTGGGTCGACCTGCCGTTCTGGGCCCTGAAGCTGGACAAGCCGCTGACGATCGAAGCCAAGGGCGACGCGCCACCACACGCCGAGATTGCGCCCGCGTCGATGACGGCGGTCTACGAATACGGACCCCGCGGTGACTTTCCCGCCTGCAGCGTCACCTGGTACCAAGGGAGCCACAAGCCCAAGGCCTGGCATGACCGACAGATCCCGCAGTGGAACAGTGGCGTCTTGTTCGTCGGCTCCAAAGGTATGCTCCTGAGCGATTACGGCAAGCATTTGCTGCTGCCCGAAGAGCAGTTCGAGGATTTCAAGGCTCCCGAGCGCTTCATTCCCGATTCGCCTGGCCAGCACGAAGAGTGGTTGGCAGCCTGCCGCACCGGCTCGGCCACCGCCAGCCCGTTCAGCTACGCTGGCCCCTTGACCGAAGCGAACCACCTGGGCAATGTCGCATTTCGGGCTGGTGGGAAGATCGCCTGGGATTCGGCGGCGATGCGGGTGACAAACAACGAAGCGGCCAACCGCTTCATCTCTCGCCAGCCACGCGCTCCCTGGAAATTAGCGTAAGTCCGCGGTTTCGAACGCTATCTTGGCCGGAAGCCTGCGAGCGCCGGCCAACGAAAAAACCCTCGGACGAACAACAGCTGTTCCTCCGAGGGCCTGGGTCAATTTCAATCGACGCAGCCGTCGCGGCGGGGCTGGAAAAGCCCGAACAACTACTCGCGCGGACGAATCACGCCCGTCAGGCCGGCGTAATCGACGCGGTCATCGGTGTGCCACAGCGGCTGGCCAAGTTCGACGCGGCGACGCAGGATTTCAATCTTCTCGGCAGAGCCAGCCGGGGCATCGGTGGGCAAGAAGTGCTCGTTGTGTTCGGGATCGAAGTCTTCGTCGTGACCGTACTTAAGGATCGCTTCAAAAACGTTCTTGCAAACTGACATCAAAAGTTCCTCAAGGAAAAATGAAACGTTATTTTGTGAGAACCGCGGCGACACTATTGGCACGCGATTCGCTTTGACTGGCGATTCACTCGTCGGCTGCCGCTAAAGTAAAGCAGCGGCGCGATGCGAGGTCGAGGCAGCCGTGAGCCGACTCGACCCATCAGGGCGGACGACCCAAATGGCGGTGAGCACGCACGCTCGTCCCGCGCATGGGGCTTCCACGCAATGAGGCGACCAAGCGATTATTTCCTCCAGCAAAGCACTGTCAAGAATTTTATGTGAATTCTGGACCCTCTTTCACTCATCAGTCGCTGTCGAGAAACCTCGCAAACGCCCTGGAGAAACTTGGACGAATGCGACGTTTGCGCTCACCGGCGTGCTCATGGGAACACTAGCATACTTGCGGTCCATGCGCCCGATGGTAAACTATCCGCCATTATCTCGGATTGAGAGGTCGCGAGTTTAGCGCAGTGCCCAGCACAGGACCGACCACTGCGCAAGCCTGTCAAGGGGAGGTAGCTCCAAGACCCCGCGCGAGGGCGACGCTCACTGCGCGCGTCAGGCCGTTAAAATCGCGCCGGAATGCCGCACGCTCGTCTGGCGTCGCGGAGCAGGTTCTAAGTACCGAGCTGGACACTTAGCTCGGTGTCCGCTCTCGCGCGCATCGGTGGCACACTGATCGCGCACTTGTCGCTACGGCGCACTATTGCGGCGTGCGAGGGGCGCGCGAGACCCGTTCGAGCAAGATGTAGTTGCGACCGCGATACTCGGTGGCTTGCCCGGTGACCAGCCAGCGCTTGTCACCCGAGTCGGCTCGGACGGCTTGGAGCACGCGCTCCAAGGCCAAATTCTCCAAGGCCTCGAAACTCTGTTTGTCGTCTTCGCTCTCGAGGATGAGATTCTCGCCGGCGCTGCGGACGAGCATCAGTTTCGACTCGATCCGGGCCCCCTCGCGAATCAATTTGCCCGGTTCCCGGATCGGAGGCTCAGCGGTCCCTTCGGTGCGGGCAGCTCCATCGCCGGCCGCCAGGTTCGAACCGATGGCTGCCAGGCCGATCAGGCTGGCCACCCAGAAAATGGGCGAGCGCGTCGCAGTGCGAAGTGTGGCGGGCATAGCGGTCACTTGTTCGACTTTGGAAGAACCATGGCATGCAGGCAGATCACGCCGCCGGAGGTCAATAGAACCCAGCCGAGCCACGTGGGTGGCTTGAGCTGCTTCTTCGGCGACGGGTGGACGTTCAGGTAGAGCGACGTCCCCAGATTTTGTGCCGACGCGTACTGGTTGCCGCGGGTGAATCGAGCCAAGACGCGCGTGCTCGGTTCATTCAGCACGAAGGACTCGATCGAGCGGAACTGGATGCCGAGCAGGAGCAGCAGTACCCCGATCATGAAGTAGCGATTGCGGTCAAACTCCATGACGTCCTCCCCTCACGCCGGCGACAGAATCGTCGTCCAACTCCCGCTCTCCGCAGCGGAGCACGGCTTTTCAGAGAAAGACGACACGACGATTACTATCGGCAGTCGCCGCTGAGAAATCGGCCAAAGTGCCAACAATTCGCTTCCGGCAGTTTGGGGTGATTATGCGCCCGATCGCCGCTAGGGGCCGCCGGTCCAGTCACGCAGCAGCCCCTCAACCTTGGCGCGCACCGCTTCGGCGCCACTGCTTTGCATCAGGCCCTGGTTTTTCGAAGTGACGATGGCCGCTGCCAGCGAAGGCCGACGTTGCCAGTCCTCGATCGTAAAGCTCCGAATGTCGTAATACGGCACCTCGAGCTTGGCTGCCACTTTAGGGACCAGATGAAAGCCTTCCTTGGAGCGGACGATGTAATAGTTCATCGCGATCAGCAGGCCGACCGCTCCGCAGACCATCCCCAAAAAGAAGCTCGTTAGTCTCGACATCCGACCGTCCCTTCAGCCCAAACGCTTCCCACCGGTTCACCAGCAAGTATTTCTGATGGCAATTGTTTTCAAGGCCATCGCTCTGATGTCAACGTTGTGACAGCAGCCGGTTTATTAGCAGCCGGTTTAGCAGCAACCGTTTGCCAGGGGCATCGTATCGGCAGCGGTCGCGCCAAGGCAATCGCAAAGCCAATGCTAGCGCTGCTCACGACCGCGCCGCTGGTAGGCTTGCCGCTGGGCACCTCCGCGGAAGGGACGCGGGGGAAGGCGAGTCGCTCGCTTAGTCGACTGAGACGTTATTGATCAGTCGCAGTCCGCGGACCGCACCGCGCACCGATTCCTGAGCCATTTGCTTGGCATAGAAGGAACCCACGTTGCCGCGCAGGAAAAAGCGGTTGCCGCGCTGCTCTACTTCGAGGCAGCGCAATTCGGTGTGCGGACTGGCGGCGAGAATCTGACGTACGCGTGTCGTGACGTCACGCATTCCGGCATCGATCATGGCCCGGAACCTCCGTGTGCGCGTCAAAGGGGCTCGGAAGAAATTGCAACCTGAAATATTGCG
>JBQCJB010000488.1:0-2840 GCA_051953155.1 Aureliella sp.
GAATGGATCAACCAGGAAGGCGTGAAGGCCAATATGAACCCGTTCGATCACGGGTCGAACAAGTACACCAACGAGATGAAGACGGTGGCGCTGCGGCAGGCGCTCTCGCATGGCAAGTACGATGCGGCGTTCGGCGGGGCGCGGCGGGATGAGGAAAAGTCGCGGGCCAAGGAACGCGTCTATTCGTTCCGCGACCGGCACCACCAGTGGGATCCGAAGAACCAGCGACCGGAGCTGTGGAACCTGTACAACGGCAAGGTGAATCCCGGCGAATCGATCCGCGTGTTCCCGCTGTCGAACTGGACCGAGCTGGACGTGTGGCAGTACATCCACCTCGAAAAGATCCCGATCGTGCCGCTGTACTTCTCCGCCGATCGCCAGGTCGTCAATCGCGGCGGAACCTGGATCATGAAGGACGACGATCGCCTGCAGCTAGCCGATGGCGAACAACTGGTGACGAAGCGCGTCCGATTCCGCACGCTGGGCTGCTACCCGCTGACCGGGGCTGTCGAGTCGGAAGCCACGACGCTGCCGGAGATCATCCAGGAAATGCTGCTGGCCAAGACCAGCGAGCGGCAAGGCCGCATGATCGACAAAGACGCCGGCGGCGCCGGCATGGAAGAGAAGAAAAAGCAAGGTTACTTCTAGGGCCCGAATCCGAACATGAGCCATCAAAGCGAACTGATCGCAACCGATATCGACGCCTACTTGGCACAGCATGAGCGCAAGGAACTGCTCCGGTTTATCACCTGCGGCAGCGTGGACGACGGCAAGAGCACGCTGATCGGTCGGCTGCTGTACGACTCCAAGATGCTGTACGAAGACCAGCTGGCCCAGCTGGAAAGCGAATCGAAGGTGCATGGCACCGTCGGCGGCGCGTTCGATCCGGCTCTGGTTACCGACGGACTGAAAGCCGAGCGGGAACAGGGGATCACAATCGATGTAGCCTATCGCTACTTCTCGACCGCCAAGCGCAAGTTCATTATCGCCGACACGCCGGGTCACGAGCAGTACACGCGGAACATGGCCACGGGCGCATCGACGGCGGACCTGGCCGTGATCCTGATCGATGCGCGCCATGGCGTGTTGACGCAAACGCGCCGCCATAGCTTCATCGTTTCGCTGCTGGGGATCCGCCACGTAGTCGTGACGGTCAACAAGATGGACCTGGTGGGTTTCAGCCAGGAGCGATTCGAACAGATCTGCAACGACTACCGAGACTTCGCCGCTCGGCTCGAGATGCCCGACTTGCACTTTATTCCGATCTCGGCCCTCAACGGCGATAACGTGGTCGACGCCAGTCCGCAGATGCCGTGGTATCGCGGCAGCACGCTGATGAGTTTTCTCGAGAGCGTGTACATCGGCTCCGACCGGAACCTGGAAGACTTCCGCTACCCAGTGCAGTACGTCAATCGGCCGAATCTCAACTTCCGCGGGTTTTGCGGCACGATCGCTTCGGGCATTATTCGCCGAGGCGACGAAGTCATGGTGCTGCCGTCGCGGCGCACCAGCCGCGTCAAGGAAATTGTGACCTACGACGGCGAGTTAGAAGAAGCGTTTGCGCCGCAGTCGGTGACGCTGACGCTGACCGACGAAATCGATTGCTCGCGCGGCGACATGCTCGTGCGTCCGGGCAACGTGCCCAAAGTCAGCCACGACTTCGATGCGATGGTCGTGTGGATGAGCGCCGATGCGATGGTGCCAGGCAAGACGTACTTGTTCAAGCACACGACGCTCTCGACAACTGGTCAGATCGAATCGCTGCGTTACCGAGTCGACGTCAACA
This sequence comes from Aureliella sp., assembly GCA_051953155.1. Taxonomy (GTDB): domain Bacteria; phylum Planctomycetota; class Planctomycetia; order Pirellulales; family Pirellulaceae; genus Aureliella. The sequence continues at coordinate 1,787 of JBQCJB010000488.1, forward strand.
CGCTGCACCGCTCGCCCGCCCCGGATCTGCAACTGAACGAGATCGGTCGCTGCACGATAACACTCAGCCAGCCGATCTTCTACGACAGCTATCGACGCAACCGCACGACCGGCGCGTTCATCATCGTCGATCGCATTTCGAACGTAACGGTCGGCGCGGGGATGATCACCGATCGTCAGCCGCCGGCTCATGCCAAGGTCGCAGCCTGGGAAGTCGACGAAAAACTTTCGGCCGGCAGCGCGACCAGCGGCGTCAACGTCGTCACCGCCGCCGACCGCGAAGCTCGCTTCGGTCAAAAACCCGCCACGCTACTACTGACCGGCCTGAGCGGCAGCGGCAAGTCGACGATCGCGCGGGGTGTCGAGAGGGCGCTGTTCGACCTCGGCCGCACCGCCTTCGTGCTCGACGGTGAAGGCCTCCGCAGCGGCCTGAGCAATGACCTCGGATTCACAGCCGGCGACCGGGCCGAGAACCTTCGGCGGGCGGCACACATCGCACGCTGGATGAACGACAGCGGCGCAATCTGCATGCTGGCAATGATCGCGCCGGACGATGCCCTGCGCAATCGGGCCGCGGAAGTCATCGGGCATGAACGGTTCCTGGTCGTCCACTGCGACGCGCCATTGGCAGAATGCCAAAAACGCGATCCTCGCACCAAAGATCCGTCGCATGCCGAGCAGTTCGACGCCGACTACCAACCGCCGGCATCGCCCGACCTGCACCTGGACACCCTGTCGAACTCGATCGAGCAGTGCGTCGAGGCCGTCCTCGGCCTGTTGCGAGACCGCAAGCTGATTCGCTGACGCAGCTCCCAAATCTCTTTCCAAGGCCGGCGCTAGCCCGGCCTTTGCGGTGGATTCCTCTCCATTAAAGCCCCCAGTTCATCTTTTAGCATTGCCCGGCAGGGCGAGCGAACTGGTCGCGGTACGGAAACGTAGAACTTCCGTGAGCTGCGGTCGAGCCGCGCTAAGCCTTTGTCGTGCAATGGCTTGAGCGAATCGGCCCGCGGCGTTTTGGCGCTGCGTTTTGAGGGTTGTAATCATTTGCAATCTAG
>JBQCJB010000489.1:0-8262 GCA_051953155.1 Aureliella sp.
ACAGCGGCAAAGTGAATTCAAAGCTAGAGCCGAGCGACAATGGCCGATAGTTGAGAGTGCCTCCATGCTGCCGCATGATCTTTTCGCATAATGCAAGTCCCATGCCGGTGCCCTGCATCTTGGTGGTGAAGTACGGGTCGAAGATGCGCGAACGCACCGATTCGGGGACGCCGTGGCCGGTGTCCTGAACCTCCACCGTAACGCTGGTTTCCTCGGCTCGGAGCCGCACCGTCAGCGTGCCGCCATCGGGCATGGCTTCCAAGGCGTTGACCAACAGATTTAAAAACACTTGCTCGATCTTGGCTTCATCGATGCAGAGCTGGACCGGTTCTTCACCGAGGTCCGTCTTGATCGTCACCCCTTGGGCAGCGGCCGTATGGGCGTGGAACTTGATCTGCCGTTCGATCAACTGCTGCAGCCGTACCGACGACTTGCTCAGTTGGCTGATCGAAGCAAAATCGCGAAAGCTCTCGAGCACGCCGTTGACCCGCATCAGCTCGGTGCGGACCACTTCCAGCATTTGTGGTGTCTCGTCTTCGTCGTCTCGCGGCCTGTATTTCTCCGAGATCAATTGCACATAGAGGGACAGGGCGGCGAGCGGGTTCTTGATCTCGTGGTACAGGCCGGCAATCAGATTGCCTAGCTCCATGTAGCGCTCCATCCTCCGCATCCGTTCTTCGACCAGGACCGCGACAGTGACGTCGCGGACTTGAAGAATGCTGCCGATTTCCCTGCGGTCTCGGCTCTTCAGCGGCTGGCACATGGCTCGCAATTGCACGCGATTTCCATTGTGCTGATAAGGAAAATCGCGCCACTGCGTCGATTGCTTCTCAGCCAGGCATTCCTGTCGGCACTGCTCGAAGGGCTTCAGCGGCTCGACCTCGACCAACGCCTTGCCGAGGTACCGCTGGTCAAGTTTGAGCAGCTCGTCACCGCGCTGGTTGATGCTGGTGACGCGTCCCTCCAGATCGAGCGTGATGACGATCTGGTCCATGCTGTTGAGGATGTCGATCGCCAACGCTTGGATGTCGCGCAGCGACTCCTGCGAAACATGATAAGCGCGCCACAGCAGCACCACGCTCAAGGCGGTGGCAATGAGGTTGATAACCAGCAGGACGCTCAAGCGAAACTGCCACAGCAGTTCGCTGGCCATCTCCTTGGCTGGCTCAACTCCCGAGGGAGGAAGTTGCTTGATCAACATGCGAATGATCGTCTGCTCGCGAAGCAAATCGATCATTAACCACAACGTCAGCAGCAAGGCGGCCGCGTTGAATACCATGATCACCGCTATCGGGCGGCGATAGAAGCTCGCGGGTTGACCGGTATCGACTTGAAACATGCAGCGGCTCGGTGCTCGACTCGGGGTGCGTCGCCCTCGGGCAGGTGGCTGGACTTCGAAGAGCAGGGCAGCGGTTAAGAGGTTTCCATTGTAGCCGAGCCCCTCGCGCGCATAAGCCCGGCGGTGGCCGAATTACCCCCTCGAAGCGGTTGCCTTCCAGTGCAGTAGCTTGCGTTTGCGTGCAGGCTATTGCAGGTGGTGGGCGGTCAGTGCACGGCCCCTGCCAAGACCAGTTCTTGGCCGAAAGCGTCCGCGTCAGCGCCGCGAGCCTCGCTTTCGGGCATGAAGTGTGCATCAGCGTGCGTGCCAGAATTGCTTTTAGTGAATGTGGAGCTGATGCCCGATTTTCGAAGGAGAGCACGATGGACAAGAAACCGCTGACCGGCAAGCGAGTGGCTTTTTTGGCGACCGATGGATTTGAGCAGGTCGAACTGACCGAACCGTGGAAGGCCCTGCAGCAAGCTGGGGCCAAGGTCGAACTGGTCAGCCTCCAGTCAGGCCAAATTCAAGGCATGCATCACTTCGAAAAGGGGGACAAGTTCCCCGTCGACCGCCTCGTGACCGATGTCAGTTGCGACGACTACGATGCGCTGGTCCTGCCCGGCGGCTTGGCCAACCCCGACACGCTCCGCATGAACGAAGATGCAGTGGCACTAGCGGCCAGCTTCATCAAGGCGGCCAAGCCGGTGGCGGCCATCTGCCATGGACCGTGGCTGCTGGTCGAAGCGGACGTGGTTTCGGGGCGCACGCTGACCTCGTGGCCAAGCCTGAGGACCGACGTTCAAAACGCCGGCGGCAAGTGGGTCGACGAGCAGGTGCACTGCGACAACGGACTGGTCACCAGCCGACGACCTGATGATTTGCCTGCGTTTTGCGCCAAGGCGATCGAAGAAATCGCCGAGGGCGTCCACGCCTGAGCCTGGTGGCGCGAGCGACGAGTTGTCGCAACGGCTTCGCTTCCTTATCCAAGTGCCCGCTTCCTGTCCGCGTCCTGGAGCCATAAAAGCTGGCAGTTGCGCGCCACCGTCCCGACTCCGCGAAACACGTCAGGAACGCACGACGCGGTAGCGTTCGAGGTAGCCGAAGTCGGGGAAGCGATTCTCTTTCGGGCCGGGTTGTCCTTGCAACCCGGCCAAGAGCAGCGTCTGCCCATCGGAACTAAAACGAGCCGTCGTAATGCGCATGCCGGTTTTGGCTTGGCCGACCAGCTGTCCCGACTCGCGAGCAAAAATGCCGAGGTTCCAATTCCCGCCGCGCAGCCGGCCTCCCATGACGAACAGTTCACCGTCGGGATGCCAGGCGAGTGTCTCCATCAGTCCTTCGCCCGCCTGGTCTGCCACGGTCTCCTGGATTTTTTCGACCGGCTCCTTGCGCCACGCGAACCGTTGCCAAAGTTGTTTGCCGTTTCCGGCCATCGGGTCGCGCATCTCGCCCATCCCAGCTGCGTACAACGACTCGCCATCGGGCGAGAAACTGACGGCGAACACGCCGCCGATGTAGCAGTGGCTCTTGATGATTCCCCAGCTGGTGAACGCATTGGTGCGCCACTGGGCCAGGCGCTGGCCGCTGGCGGCATCCCACACGGCCAGATCGCCCATCAGGTTGCCGGCGGCGACGTAGCGCGACGAAGGATCGAAAGCCACGCACTGGACGCTGGGCAACATGTCCAGCCCGTGCACGAGTTTGCCTGTGTTCGCGTCAAAGATTTTTACAGTCGGCTCTTCCGAAGCCAGCGGCGTGTAGTCTTCGCTGCCGGCCAGGTATTGACCGGTGACCGAAGCGATCCAGCGTTTGTCGGGCGAGATCGCCAAACCCCACGACCAGAAAGGATGGACGCGCTCGGCAAAACGGGCCTCCACCTCCGAGACGCCTTCAGCGGATTCGCCAGCGGCGCTCGCATCAGCGGCTTTATCGGCTTCGTCGTTGGTGTCGTCGTTGGACAGCGCCGGCTCTGGCCGCGCGAGGTCGCGGATGTGCAGCGATCCGTCATAGGCGGTCGACAGCAGCGTCGCGTCGCCGCTGCCGAGCGCGATTCCCGAGACGTAGCTGGCGTGCCGGCCGATGCGGCGCGGCTTGGGCGCAGCCGCAGGCTTGGGCTCGGCCTTGGTTTCGCCTTCGGCTTTCGTTTCGGTTTTGTTTTCCGCTGTCGGTTCGCCGTCGGTGGCAGGCTCGGCTTTCGGCAGCCTCAATTGATAAATGCCGTCCATGCAAGCCGCATAGGCAGTCGACTCGTCGGCCGACAGGGCCAGATCGAGAATGCCCGTCGGAAAGGAGATGCGATCGGTGCGCTGGAGTTCAATCTTCATAGGGATTTCATTCAGGCAAGCAGTTCGTCGATCGGAGCTGCATCTTGTTCTACGCGATGGAATGTCGGGAAGCCGGGCAGGTCGTAGGTCTCGTGCGGATCGAGTCCCAGAGCGGTAAAGATTGTGGCGAACAGCCGTCGTTGGTCGACAGCGCCTTCAGCGACTTCGACGCCGTTTTCATCGGTCGCTCCGTAGACAGTCCCGGGCTTGAGTCCGCAGCCGGCCATCGCCAGGCTCCACGCCTTGGGATAATGGTCGCGGCCCCGCGCCTCGTTCAGCCACGGCGTGCGCCCGAACTCGCCCATGACCAAGACCAGCGTGTCGTCGAGCATTCCCCGTTCGCTCAGGTCATTGACCAGGTGAAAGACGATGCGATCCAGTTCGGGCACCAGCATCTGGTGCGTCTCGTGATTGAACACATGACAGTCCCACGGCATGCCGTTGGCGACCATGACGAACGTGGAACCATTTTCGACCAGATGCCGCGCGAGCAGGGCATGCATGCCAAAGGTGCCGGGGCCGTACTTCTCGCGATCGCTGGCCGGCAGCGCGTTGAGGTCGAACAGCGGCGCAGCTTTCATCAGGCCGCGAACGCGCTCGAAGACCGAGTTGTACGACTGGATCGAGGCAGCCTGATGGTCGTTGGCAAACTTGCGGCTGAAGAAGGCTCGCAAAGCTTCGCGGTCGCTGTGATCCTCCGGCGCCATCCCAGGTGGCAGCGTCACATTCTCCAAACGATACTTGCCGCCAAAACGCACCGGCCCATACTCGGCCCCGAGCCAACCGGCCCAGTTGGCCGCCTTGAATGCGCGAAACTCGTTGCCTTCAGGACAGGGGTCCAGCAGCACGAACTGAGGCACTGGGCTGTCGAGCTGCCCCAGCTGTTGGGCGATCACCGAACCGAGAATCGGGCGGATGAAAGGTGGTCGCGGGCCTTCGCCGCGCGTCAGCATGTCGATGGCTTGAAAATGCTCGCTCGGCTCTGTCGACATCGACCGTACGACGGTCAGCTTGTCCATGATCGTGGCGGTCCGCGGCATCAACTCGCTAATGTGCACGCCCGGAATCGCGGTGGCCGTCGTGCCGAACGGTCCGGCGGTCGGCCGCCCCGGTTTCGGATCCCAAGTCTCGAACTGGCTCGGCGCGCCGCACAACCACAGCAGAATGCAACGCTTGCCGCGCTGACGGGCCGCATCGGCAAAGGCGGGCACGCCGAACAGTGCCTGGAAACTGGCGACCGAGGCCGCGCCTGCCAGGCTGCCTTGCAGGAACAGGCGCCGGTGCAGGCGATGATCCGCGCTGCCACACGGAGCGGTCGCCGACCGATGCCCGGGCTGTTCGTGTTCGTATTGAAGATTTGCCGACATAGACGGTTTCTCAAATGGCTTCGCGCCCAGAGCCGTGGCGGCAGCAACGGGCCTAAGAAATGAAATCTGTCCCTAGTGGTTGAAGCGGAACTCGGCGCTGGTGACCAGTGCCCAAGCCAGACCTTCGATCGCCCGGCCGCGCGCCGCGCTGCTTTCTGGAGAGCCCGCTGTGTCGCTGCCCCCTGCTTCGGTACTCGCTGCTTCGCTGCTCGACACTCCGCTGGCCTCGGCCGCGCTGTGGTCGGCCGCGTTGTGGTCGGCCGCGCTGTGGTCGGCGAGGTACGCAACGCACTGGGCTTGCTCCTGGGCATCGGGCTGCCGGCCATAGACGGCCTGGAATAGCCGCTGGATGACGACCGCGTCGTCACGGTTCTCGACCAGCGCTCGCACCAGCCGCGATTCTTTGGCGGAGACGATTTGGTTGATCGCTTCGCCATTGGTCAGCAGCAATCCCTGCGAGACGGTGGCCAGCGTCTCTTCTGCCAAGACGTCGGGAAATTGTTTGGCGAAGGCGATTCGCTGGTCGACCGAGTTCCAACGGCCGATATCCTCGGGGTCGAGCGCAACGAGCAGCGAACGGTGCAGGGCTTCGGCGGTCAGCGGTTTGGTTAGCGCCGATGAAAACCATTGCGGATCGGCAAAGGCGTCTCGGGAGGAGGTCAGTTGGTAGGCGCGCGACAGGGCCAGGCTCCGCACGAGGCGACGCACGTCGTAACCCGATGCGGCGAAGTCGCGCGACAGCCAGTCGAGCAGGCCGGGATGGCTGGCCGGGTGGAACGAGTCGAGCGCGTCGACCGGATGCACCAGCCCGCGGCCCAGCATCCAGCCCCACATGCGATTGACCATGGCTTGTGCAAGCAGCGGATGGTCCTTGAGCACCTTGTCGACGAATTGCTCGCGCCGCGAAAACTTCGGAACCCGCGGCTCGCCGTCGGCGGCTGGCAGATAGAGGTCGTCGCTGTCGGTTTCCTTCGCATCGGCAGCCGGGCGAGCTTCTTCGACGCGGCGGTCGCCAAGGTACACCAATTCGTTGGGCTTGGCCTCGCCCTCGAGGTTGCTGAAGTTGGAAAAACCTCCGATGGCCGATTCGGCCAGCCGCGGGCCACGCGGTGAATCGACGTTCTTGGTGCGGTTGAAAAAGGCGACCAGTCCCCAGTAGTGCCGCTGTTCGATCTCGGCGGCCAGGGGATGGTCATGGCATTGGGCACAATCGATGCGCACGCCGAAGAAATCTTTGGACACGGCCTCCGCCATATCTTGCGGCCGATTTTTTCGGGCGGCCAGGTACCATGTCGCCCCGCGCTCCTGATCGCTTTGCGGCCGCGCCAAGAGAATCTCGCGGGCCACCTGATCCCAGGGGCGATTCTCGCGCACGGCCCGTTTCAAGTACTCTAACCATCCGGCATCGGAACGCCGACGGAACTGGTCGACCTCGGTGCGGCCAATCAGGATTGCGTCGTACACTTCGGCGAAGTGCTCCGCATGTTCGTCGCTGGCCAGCAAGCGATCGACCAGCGTCTCGCGTTTGCGACTGTCGGCTTGTGCGAGAAATTCTTGCTGCTCGCTTTGGAGCGGTATGCGCCCGAGCAGATCCAGATAGATGCGGCGCAGGAACGTTGCGTCATCGGCCGGCGCTACGGGCTCTAGCTCGTGCGCACGCCAACCTGCCTCGATCGCCAGATCGATCACCCGCGTCGCATCGAGCCCCAACGGCAGGTTTTGCCAGGGATCGGCAGGGCTTGCGTCGGAGCTTTCTTGCGACCGGGCCGAGCTGCCGAGGGCGGCAAGCCACAGGCAACAGACTAGACCATAACAGGCGAATGCTCGTCTTCGTAACATGGCGCAAACTTGCACGGCGGTAGGAAAGGGCGGTGGGACAGCCTCCTATTATAACAACATCCGCCGCGCGAAAACGCCCGGCGCCGACCGCGGGCAGGTGGCTCGGGTGAGGTCGCGAACCAGGGTGACGCCGCCAACTTAATAGACGTCGCAAACATAGCGCTTGGCTCGTTTTAATTCAGCCAGCATTTCTTTGGCGGCAGCGCTCGAGCGCCCGCCGTGCTGGGCGATGATCTCTTGCAGCGCCAGGTCCACGTCGCGAGCCATGCGCCGAGCGTCACCACACACGTAAAAGTAACTGCCCGATTCGAGCCAGCGAAACAGCTCGGCCCCGTGCTCGCGCATGCGATGTTGCACATAGACTTTGGCGTCGCCATCGCGGCTGAATGCCAGGTCCAGCCGCGCCAGGTGCCCGGCCCGCTGCCAGGCGGTCAATTGCTCTCGGTAGAGAAAGTCCACGGACTCTTTCTGATCGCCGAAGAAGAGCCAGTTCCTGCCGCTGGCACGATCGTATTGCCGCTGCTGCAAAAAGGCGATGAAGGGGGCGATGCCGGTGCCCGGCCCGACCATGATCATGTCGGCCTTCGGATCGGCCGGAATCGTGAAGCCATGGTTCGGCTGAACGAAGACGCGTACCGACGCGCCCGCGGTCAAGCGATCGGCCAGCAGCGTCGAAGCGACTCCCTTGCGGATGCGGCCGCGCACCTCCTCGGCAACGCGCCCGACCGTCAGGTGAACTTCGTCGGGAACGTGCGACTGGCTGCTGGCGATCGAGTACAACCGCGGACGCAGCGGCCCGAGCGTCTGGACGAGATCGTCGGCCGTCAAATCTAGCGGTCCAAAGGCGGTCAAAAATTCCAGGATGTCCCATTCACCCAGCGCGTCGGTGTCACAGAATTGTTGCAGGCGCTCGGCCAGCGTCGCATCGGCCGCCACCGCACCGTTGAACTTGGGCCGCTGCCGCACGCGTTCGACTGCTCGTTCGACCAACTCGCTTGGGATCAAACGCAGACAGCGCTCGCTCAAGACCTCTTCCAAGTTTTGGCGGCATCCCTTGACCGGCACGAGCGTCTGGGGAGCAAGGCCGGCCGCATTACAAACTTGCTGCACTAACTGCGGACAGTTCGTCGGCAAGATCCCCAGCGCGTCGCCGACTCGGTACTTCAGCGGCGTTCCTTGCAGAGCGATCGCCACATGCCGCGTGTCCTTGGCCGAACCCGATTGGTTCAGTGGCACATTGGACTTGATGCGCGCAATGATCGGTTGCGATCGCGAACCGCTCTCGCGCGTCTGAGCCAGCTCGGACGGTTGGGATGGCTCGGCTGATGCAGCTGATGAAACCAATGCGGTGGACGTAGTGGAAGCTGGCAGCGCGGTGCGTTCTTTGTGCAACTGACGAAGGAGTTTGGCT
>JBQCJB010000490.1:0-2885 GCA_051953155.1 Aureliella sp.
GATTTCGTCGCCAATCCTGCCAGCGGTTCGAGGCACAATCGGGGCTGCGCGGTGGATTTGAGCCTGGTCGACTTGGGCACCGGCCAACCCATTCAAATGGTCTCGGGCTACGACGAATTCTCGACCCGAGCCTTCCCGGGCTATCCCGGAGGCACCAGTCGTCAGCGGTGGTACCGCGACCGGCTGCGAACCGCGATGGAGGCCGAAGGTTTCGCCGTCTATCGCTACGAATGGTGGCACTTCGATTACCGCGACTGGCAAAAGTACCGGCTGGGCAACGTCCCCTTCGAGTCGCTCCCCTGACGCGCCCGAGGGCTCTTTCATTTCGCGGAGGGCTCCACACGCTGACTGCTCGTGTCGTCGCGGTCTTGCGAGCACCCCAGAGGCCCCCGGTGCGGGGGGTGATTTTTGTCGCCTGGGTAGTTTTGCCCGCGTGGGAATCGCGTAGGTGCGGGATTGCTGAACTGGGGTGTTTGCTTTACAATCCTCCCCTCTGCGAAACCGTTTTGAGCTGAGGAAACTTAACGATGACTTTGGATAAAAGCCTCAAAGTGCGTGCCGGGGCGAATAAGGCTCGCAACGTCATGACGCGCGCCGAGCGACTCAAGCGGCTGAACGAGCTGGAGCGCTGGACCGAGGGCGATCCCGTATTGGGCATTCCCAAGACGCGCGTGATCAAGCTGGCGCTGAAGAAAAAGAAGAAAGTGAAGAAGGAAGACGAAGCCGACGACAAGAAGAAAAAGAAGTAGTCAGCCCACGCGCTCGGCTGGTTCTCCGCTCCGCCTCGCCATTCGAGGCGTTTTCGAGCTTATTTTCCCAAACCAAAGTGGACGCCCTGAGAACTCGGGCGTCCCTTTTTCATGCGCCTGTAATGAGTAGGACAGGCCTCCGGCCTGTCTAGCACCCGCCCCAAAGCTCGCGGGTGCCCCGAAAACGACCGAGAAGGCAAAACTCGGAAACGACCCTACGGAAAATTTTTTCCGAGCGCTGCTGATGGTGGCTTGTGCGCTGCGTGCGCGCTACTTTCGCAGAGCGAAAGGCGACTCTAGGCGACTCTGGGCGAAAGGCGACTAACGTCAGTCGTCCGCAACTCTACTGGCGAAATCGCTTCCAGCTATAATGCAGTTTGTGCTAGGCCTTTGTGGCGCATAGCGCTTGTTGACTCGGCATCTGCTTTCGTATCCTGCGAACCTATTCCCGGCGCCTTATGCCCATCAAGCTCAAATGTAGTTGCGGCCAGACCCTGACCGTGCCCGACGCGTTGGCGGGAAAAACCGGCAAGTGCCCCAAGTGTCAGGCTGCCATCAAGATTCCCAGCCCTGCTCAAGGGGACGCGGAAACCAAACCGGCCGGCGCCAAACCGCAGCCGGCACCAGCCGCAGCCAAATCAGCTCCAGCCGCAGCTAAGCCAGCTGCAGCCAAGACCGCAGCAGCCAAGCCAGCTCCGGCTAAGCCTGCTGCGGCGGGGAGGCCGGCAGCTGCGGCTGCGCAGTCGGCTGCCGGGGGCGCGGTTGCGCCGATGGCACGCGGTGGTAGCGATATCGACTCGCTGTTCGACGAAATCGGGCTGAAGAAGAAAACTGGGCCGACTTGTCCCAAGTGTGGCAATGGGATCTCAACAGCCGCCGTGCTCTGCACCCACTGTGGTTTCAACCTGCAGACGGGCGAGCAGGCCGCCGGTTTTCAGGCTCGGCAACAGGCCGAAGAGTTTCAAAACGAATACCTCCAAGAAGCCGCCAACAACATGCGGCGCGACATCCTGATCGGCGAGCGTCAGGACAAAGCGGGTGTCCCGTGGTGGATGCTGGTGTCCTTTCTCATGGGAGCGCTGTGCATCGGGGCGGCGGGTATCGTCATCGTCGACGCAACCTTCAACGAGCCGGCTCCGCCCGACACGCTGATGGGCCGCGTCCAGCGTTTGCCGTTCTCCGTCGTCATCGGCGTGACGTTCGCCGCCGTCGGAATCCTGATCGGCAACTTCGCCAACTTGAGCATCATCGTGTATGCCTTTCGGCAAAGCATCGGCCGCGGCTTTGCCGTCTGGTTGATCCCGCTCTACTCCGTCATCTATGGCTGCATGACCTGGGCCGACAACAAATCGGGCATCATCGGCATGATCGTGGGCATTGTTTTGGCCGGGGCCGGCATGGCTCTAGCGATGAGCGGTGGCGGCCCGGCTCAGTAACTCCCAGTGCAATCTTGCCCCGTTACGGCATGACTGGCTGCGTCCAGGCCTGTTTCTTCTGCCCTTCGTAGCTCGGGTCGTCAGGGCTGGCCGAACTGGTGATGATCGCTCGCACATACAGTTCTTTGCCGGTCAAGCGATATTCGGCGTGCAGTTTGTCGGTGCTGGCAACGACGACACCGACCGCCTCGGGCTTGACGCCGCCGAGCGAGAGTGGCTGTTGGCTGGGCTGCTCTCCGGTCGAGGCTTCCGGAGCGAGCGTGGCCACGAAATCGGTGCGGTAGGTTTCGCCGGCAACCGGTTGGATGTCGATCTTGATCGTCGCGTGGGCGCGATCCAGCTGCAGGTCGGCCAGCGTCACGCCGCTGGAAGCGTAGAAGTCGCCCGCCTTCATCGCCCGGATGAGGTGTTCGGGCGTCAAGTAGCGGCTGCGGACCATGACCCAGCCACGGCCGGTGTGCGCGCCGGGTTTGCCGTGATACGTGTGGCTGTCGTCGGTGGCGACGCCGAACAGCGGCGGTGCGTCCAGCGAGCGGATGCGGATGGTATTGGCCACGTCCCAGATCCGCTCGACGCTCGGATGCTTGTCATCGACCAACTGGTTGACGCCGGGGTGGCCGTTGTGGATTTCGAAGAACTTTTCCGCCACGACCGATGCCAGGTCCTCTGCCGTAACGCCATAACCAAAGTTCGGGTGGTT
>JBQCJB010000491.1:0-2065 GCA_051953155.1 Aureliella sp.
GTGCGGCCGCTGCTGGCCGAACGTTGCCTCAGTTGCCACAGCTCGGGCCTCGAGGCTCCGAAAGCCAACCTGAAGCTGGACCGTCGCCAGTTCGTCTTGGCCGGCGGCGACAGTGGCCCGGCGATCGTCCCCGGTCAGCCCGACGAGAGCCTGCTGTTGCAAGCGGTCCGCGGCGAGGGCTTGGAAATGCCGCCCGACAAACCTCTCAGCAAAGCCGAACAAGCCACGCTCGAACGCTGGATTCGGCTGGGAGCACCTTGGCCGGAGACGGAACTTGCGACCGTTGCGTCCGGTCCCGACTGGTTAGTATCGCGAGCTCGCACCCACTGGGCCTGGCAACCGGTGCGCGACCATGTCCCGCCGGAAGTCCACACAGTCGCTTGGCCCGCCCGTCCGCTAGATGCATTCGTGCTCGACAAGCTCGAGCGTCACGACCTCCGACCGGCGACCCAAGCGTCGGAGACCGCGCTGCTCCGCCGGCTGTACTTCGACTTGACCGGCCTGCCGCCCAGCGCCGCGCAGGCCCGCGAGTTCACGTCGCGAACCACAGCCCAATCGGCGCACGACGGCGCCGCACGCGATCGCTACGGCACTTTTCCCCTCGACGACGAAACAGCCTACGCGCAGTTGGTCGAACGGCTGATGGCCTCGCCGCAGTTCGGTGTCACTTGGGGGCGGCATTGGCTGGACCTGGTGCGTTACTGCGAAACGCTGGGGCACGAGTTCGATTACCCGGTGCGGCACGCGTGGCGCTACCGCGACGCAGTCATCGATGCGCTGAACACGGATGTGGCCTACGATCAGTTTGTCTTCGATCACATCGCCGGCGATCGAAACGCAGCCCCCCGCCGGCATCCGCTCAGCGGAATCAATCAGTCGCTGGCGTTGACCGGGTGGTGGTGGATGGGCGAAGGGCTGCACGCGCCGGTCGATGTCTTGGGCGACGAGGCCACGCGGCTGGACAATCAGATCGATGTCTATTCCAAAACGTTTCTCGGGTTGACGGTCGCCTGCGCACGCTGCCACGATCACAAATTCGACGCCCTGAGCGCGGCCGACTACACCAGTCTGGTCGGAATCCTTCAAAGCTCTCGGCGGACGTATGCGGTTGACGATCCGCACCGAGCGATCGCCCAGCACAATCGCGAACTGCTCGGCCTCCAGCGCCAAGCCTGCTCCGATTGGAAACGGCGCAACAGCGCCGCGCCACCCGCGGGCGGCGCGCAAGCGTTCGAGGTCTGGATCGACTATTGTCTCGCGAAGCTGCGCGAAAACCTGGCGGAGAATCGCCGCGGCTTTCCCGACCACCATCCGCTTTCGTCGCTGATGCTACTGGCCGAAGCTCAGGATGCGAAGGACTTCGACACGCGGCAACGCGTGCTGACTGAGCGTTTGAAAAAGCTGGAGAAAGACTTTGCAGCCTGGCAAGCAGCCAGCCCCAAGCTGGCCGATTTCTCGGCGGGCCTGCCTTCGGGCTGGACGGTCGAAGCAGCCGACCCGCGCGTGGCCGAGCTGGCCGCACAGCCACCTGACAAGTGGCTGGCCTTCGATCCGGTCGCCGCCTTGCCGACCCGCGGGGGCACCTTTGCCAGCCACGTCCTCGGCAGACAGCAGCATCTGACGCTGCGGTCGCCCACCTTCGAGCTGACTCACCCGGTCGTCGCGCTGCGGATGCGCGGCAAGTCGGCCCAGTCGACCGTCGTCGTCGACAACTACTACATGATCGAGTTTCATGGCCTGTTGTTCGGCGACCTCCGCAAACCAATCGACCAGAGCAGCGACTGGGGCTGGGTCGTGCACCAAGGGGACCTCACCAAGTACCAAAACCATCCGGCCTATTTGTCGATCGAGGATGACGAGAACGCGTGGTTCGAGCTGAGCGAAGTGCGGCTGACCGACTCGCCACCGCCGCAGCAGCCCAATCCAGTCAGCGTCCAGCTCACGTCGTCGGAAGCCTCGCGCGGTGCCGCTGGGCTGAAGCAATCTCTGGCCGCGGGGGGGGGGGGCCGCCGGGCGCCCCCCACCCCCCCCCCCGGGCCCCCCCCGCCCCCCCCTGCGGCGCCGG
>JBQCJB010000492.1:0-5390 GCA_051953155.1 Aureliella sp.
CGCTAGCCATCAACCCGGCTGGACCAGCCTGGTCGCCAACCTGCTGGACAACCGCGCCGCGCGGCGCCGCGGCTGCAAAGGACACACGCTGGTGCAGTAAGTCGGCTTACTCGGGCTTACTCCTCTTCGTGCTGCGAAAACATTTCGTCGCGCGAGCGGAGTTGGCAGAAGAGCGCTCGCTTCTGATCGGGCAGCGAATAGTTAAAGCCGATCTTCTGCAAGAAGCTGTCCGAGGAACTGATCGCCAGGACCTCCATGACGCCACGCTCTCGCGCCAGTTCTACGCAGCGCCGCACCAGTTCGCTGCCGATGCCATGCCCCTGAAACTCGGGCTGCACAGCCAGGCACTGGATCTCGGCCAGTTTGCGCGAGTACATCTCGACCGCCGCAAAACCGACGACCAGCCCTGCCGACTCGGCGAGAAAACCGCTCGGTACCAGCAGTTCCATTTCAGCCTTGGTCCGCCGCAGCAGCTTGCGCTCGTTGACGAAGGGGCGCAGAAATGCGTTGACGCGCGGCACATCCTCCGGCGCAGCCCGTCGGAATGCCACCGCAGCGGTCGCCCGAGCTTTGCTCTCCCGCTGTCCCGACTCGGCCAACGCCTTCGCGCCCACCGTCGGCGCGGTGGCTTGATCGCCGGTCGCCTCATGCCGCAGCGGCTCGGGGCCGGCCGCGACCGAGTAGTGCTCGAAGAACTTGCCGAACACTTCCACGCCTCGCTGGAGTTGGTCGAGCGCCAGCCACTCGTCCGGGCGATGGGCCTGCTCGATGCTCCCCGGCCCGAGGACGATCAGATCTTTCAAAGCCGTAAACCAGCAGCCGTCGGTCGCATAGCTGACCGTGCCCGGCGCTGCGCAGCCGGTCAACTGCAGTGCCGACTGGACGAATTCAGTTGAGGCGGGAGTGTAAACCGGCGGCAGTTTCGCCACTGGAGAAACGCTCAGCCCGAAGTTCTCCGCAGCGGCAACGATTTCCTCGACCAGGGGTTCCCAGGGCACGTCGGGCATCGTTCGCAAAAACATCTGGCAGTTCGCTTCACCGACGGTGATGTTGGCTGCCGCCGGCCGATTGCGAATGACCACATTCATGCTCAACGTCGGCGGATCGAACGCCGGGTTGCTCAGCCCTTTTTCCGACTGGCACCGCGCCTGCACGCTTTTCAGAAAACTTAGAAAATCGATTAACTGCCAGTTCGCGTTTACGCCATCGGCGGTACTGCTATGAGCCGACCGGCCCCGGCTGGTCACCACGATGCTGCAGATTCCCTTGTGTGCGTTGACGACTTTCAACTCGGTCGGTTCACCGATGATGCCAACGGTTTGGTGGGCCACCATTTCCTGGAAAAATTGGGAACGCTGCGAGACCAGTTTTGCTCCGTGCATGCCGTGTTCTTCATCGCTGGTCGCCACGAAGTAAATTGGGGCTCGCTGGCGACGCGGATCGATGCGGGCGATGGCTGCCAGGGCTGCGGCAGCGGAACCCTTCATGTCGCAGGCGCCGCGGCCCCACAGCCGGCCCTCTTGTACTGCGGCGGCGAACGGCCCACCGGCGGCCGCGTTCCAATCGTCGGCGGGTACGACGTCGTTGTGGCAGAAGTAGGCGATGCCTCCTTGCCCTGGCCAGCGCTTGCCGAAGATCGTGACTTTTTGCTGCCCACCTTCGTCGACCAATTCCAGTTGTTCGACTGAAAAGCCCAGTGTTTCCAACCAGCCGCGCATCAGGGCCGCGATCGACGCGTTGCTGCGCGTGCTGACCGAATCGAGTGCGACCATTTGCCGTGCGAATTCCAGCGGGTCGGTCAATCGCCGCTCCACCTGACCGGGTGCGTCCATGTCGAAGTTGTCTTCAGCAAGTTAGTTGTTAAGTTAGTGAGTTCGCATTTTCGTACGTTATGACCGCGCGTGAAAGGTGCCAGGAGCCACTCTCCGACGATGATCCCCGATATTGAGCGCACGATCGTGGCTTTGGCCAGCGGAGCCCAGCCGGCCCAGCGAGCGATCGTGCGACTGACCGGCCCGGCGACGGCATCCGTGCTCTCGGGACTGTTAGATCTTCCGAGCGATTCGGGACCATTGGCGGCCCAGCGTCTGGTCGGCGCGGAGGTCCACTGCGCCCTGCCCGAGATGGCGCGAACTCTTCCGCTTCGACTGTTGTACTGGCCGGACGGCCACAGCTACACCGGCCAACCGTCGGCGGAACTGCATATGATCGGTTGTCTGCCACTGGCCGAAGCGGTGATAGCCCGCGCGTGCCAGTTCGGGGCTCGACCCGCCGAGCGAGGTGAGTTTACCTTGCGGGCTTTCCTGGCCGGCAAGTTGGATTTGGCGCAGGCGGAAGCAGTGCTGGGGGTCATCGAAGCCGATTCGTCCGAGTCGCTGCAATCAGCGCTCGCGCAGTTGGGCGGAAATCTCGCGCCAGCGGTTCGGCCCTTGCGCGAGTCGATTGTTCACATCGTCGCGGAACTCGAAGCCGGGCTGGACTTCGTCGACGAAGATATCGAATTCATCACGCCGGAATCGGTCGTCGCTCAATTGACCGCCGTCCGCGCGGCGCTAGCCCAGTTCGCAACGCGACTGACGACTCGCTCGAGCAGCGACATCGCGCCACGCGTCGTCCTGGCAGGACTGCCCAATTCTGGGAAGAGCTCGCTGTTTAACGCGCTGTGCGGAAACGAACTGGCCATCGTCACCGACCAACCCGGAACGACTCGCGATTACTTGCAACGCCGCATCGAAGTCGAGTCGGTGCCGATCGAACTGATCGATACGGCCGGCTGGGAAGAGCTGCAAGGCGATTCGCCGCGAGCCTTGGCGCAGAGGCAGTTGCTGGCCTGTCTGGAAAACGCCGATCTGTGCCTGCTGTGCGTCCACTGCAGCGACCAATTCGACATCAGCGGCCTGTTGGCGGCGCTCCAGCGGATCGAGCATGGCCCAGGGTTATGGTTATTGGTCGGCACGAAGCTCGATCTGGACCCGGCCGATGAGCGTCGCCTCGACGCGTTGGCACAGCAGCTTGCCGAGCGAATCGCGCTGGCCTCCGAACCGATCGCCACGAGCAGCGTCAACCGTCAGGGGCTGGGCGCCCTCCGCAGCGCGATCGCGGCCGCTGTCAGCCCTGCCTCGGGCGAGTGTGGCCCGCTGGCGATCGTCCATCAGACCGCCGTCCGCTGCCGCTCGGCCACGGCGGCCGCTCTCCAGGGTATCGATCGGGCGCTCCGATTGGCCGAGGAGGAAGGGGGAGAGGACTGGATCGCCGCCGAACTGCGTTTGGTGCTGGACGAACTGGCCACGATCATCGGCGAGGTCCACAGCGACGACATCTTGGGAGAGATCTTCTCCCGCTTCTGCATTGGAAAGTAAAAAGTCAGCGGCGCCTCACCAAGGGATCTTGCACGTGCCCCATTGGCCGTGATTCTCATCGACTCCCACTTCCAACGATTCGATGCGGTCACCGACACTTGGCCGCAGCATGGCGTGCAGCTGGCCAGCGATATAGCCGGCGATTTCTTCGGCGGTGGTGTTGCTGACCGGCAAGAGCATGCAATCTTCCCGTGGAAAGATCCAACGCTTGTCGCGGAACGTCACCGTGACTTCGCGGTCGTCGGGAGTAACCTTGATCAGCGGGTGGGTCAGCGGCAGCAGTACATGATGGTCGAGCCGCTTGACGATCTCGGAGAGCGAATCGCGAAAGGCGATAAAGTCGATCACGTACCGGTTTTCATCGAGGGCTCCGACGACTTCCGCGCGAACTCCATAGTTATGACCATGGAGGCATTCGCAGATATCGCCGGCAAACGTGATAAAGTGAGCCGCGCTGAAAACCAGCTGCTCCTTTTGCAATTGGACTTTAAAGACTGGATTGGTATTGCTCATCAGGCCATTCACTTCGTTAAGTTCATTTCAAAAACTGCGTTCATCTCGGCATGCTGGGCAGCAAGCTGGGGGCCGTCGTTCGTCGAGCCGTCTCACATTGGGTTCGAGGTTGAGCAAGCGTCGCAGACCAACAGCACCAGCAGAGTGGCGGCAATCAAATCGGCGGTCGTGCCCGGATTGCGGCGATGTCCGTCGGCTCGCAGGAACGCGTCGAGCGCATGCCACTGTGGCCCGCGCTCGCGCGAGGCGAGCCACTCGTCGAGGGCCATGCGCGCCAGACGCTGGACTTCGCCGGCAACCTCGCCTCCTGCTTTGCGAACGATCAAGCCATCGGTGTGCTCCGCCAGAGAGCGCAATTGTACCTCGCTGGTGGCTGTGAGCAGGTCCAAACCGCTGGCCAGACCGCTGGCCAGCCAGGTTACCAGTGGGCCGCAGACATCCGCAAAGCCCGTGGTGTATTGCCGCGCGACCGCATCGATGCCAGCTGCCAATGCCATGGCTGCACGCAGGTCCGACGGCGGAGCGTCCTGGATGTCGTGCTCGCGGACACGCCCCAGCCCGCCTGGCTTAGCGCGACGAATCGCTTGGTACACCAATTCCGCGTCCGCGGCATCCAGTTCCTCGAGCACCTGGCACACACAGCTCCGCAGTTCCGCTGGCGTCGGCCGAGTGGAGCGCGTCCGCTGCCACCGCCGCAACGCTTTGGCCAGCGGAGCCAACAGCAACAGCGTGCCGAGGTTCGTGTTGACGGTCAACTGTCGCGCCGTCGCCTCGACGCCCTCGAGCACCAGTTGGCCGACTGAGCACGCGTCGGTGCGATCGAAGACCGGCGCCAGGCCGAGGCCGCTGACGAGAAAGTCGCTGAAGTCCATGTCGACAAAGGAGGCCAGCGGATGCACGTTGCCCGCCTTGATCGACGAGGCTTCGATCAAGCACGCCAGCGCGACCGATTGGCCCAGCGAGCGCGGCGCGGTCAACCAAATTCTCGACTCGCTCCAACTCACGCCCCTTGCGCCTCCAAGCAACGCGAGATCGCCGTGTTGACCTCTTGGCTGGCTTCTTCCATGACGTAGTGCCCCACGTCCTCCAGCCGCGTGACCCGCGCTCGTGGCAGCAACTGGCTAAGCCGCTCCAGACATTCGGGTCGAAAGCACCAATCGCGCATGCCCCAAACCAGTTCGGCCGGCCGGTCGCTGAGCTGTGGCAATTCCGCCTCGATAGCCTTGAGCCGCTGCCAGGTCGCTTGCCCAGGCCGCGTCGGAATGTCCTGGACGAAGCGGGCGATGCCGATGCGATTGGCCCAGGAGTCATACGGAGCGATCAGTCCCGCGGCGACCGCGTCGGGCAATCGCGGTAGTCGGTTGAGCGTCATCGTCAGGGCGGCTCGAGCAAAAACGTTCAGGCCGCGCATCGCCCAGTTACCAGCGATAGGCAAGCGGCACGCCGCGATGCGCAGCGGAATGTAGTGCGGAGGAAAGGCGGCCGTATTCAAAATCACTAAAACGGCGATGCGCTGCG
>JBQCJB010000493.1:0-3212 GCA_051953155.1 Aureliella sp.
ATACTATGTCCTTCGTGCCGTTTTGGCAGCAGGTGCATGGATTCCAGCCCAAACGGCCTTGAGTCACCCTGTAAACAGGTATAAGCTCCACATGATTTTGGCGGGCCCAACCACGCGAAGATTCGCTAGCAGAGATTTCGGTCTCCCGCAATTGATCACGCGGACAACCTCGCAAAAGGAAAAGAGCGAGAATGGTGGAGTGCTTGTATCTCGAACAGCTTAAGTTGGGCGCGACGTGGACCAGCCCTTCGCGGACGGTAACTGAAACCGATGTCGTTTTTTTCGCTGGAATGACCGGCGATTATGATCCGCTCCACACCGACCATGAGTTCGCCGCCAAGAGTCACTACGGGAAGCCCATAGCGCACGGCCTGTTAGGTCTTTCTTTGATGGCCGGCCTGAGCAGCACGACACCCCGGCTGCGAAACCTGGCACTTACCAAGGTGGAGAAGTGGGAATTCCATCGTCCGATCTACGTCGGCGATACGATTTATGTCGTCAGTTCCGTCGAGCGGATCACGCCGCGTGGACGCCGAAGCGGCGAAGTTGTCTGGCATCGCAAATTGATGAATTCGCGCGAAGAGTGCGTTCAATCGGGCTACATCATTACCATCGTTGCTCGCCAATCGTTCGCTCCGCGGCCGGAGATTCTCTCTCGGATCGTAGCGATCGACGAAGTTTCGCAGCCCCATCCGTAACCGTCCAGCTTCCGCAATGGAAGCATCGGCCGGCTCAGTCCCACGCGACGCGCCGACGGTCAGGGAGCTGTTACCCGTGAGCGCGTTGCCGGTGCTATATGAGGACAACCATCTGCTGGTTGTCGACAAACCGGCTGGGCTGCCGACCATGGGAGCCGTCAGTGGCACCACCACCGCGGTGACACTCGCCGCAGCCGATCTCAAGCAGCGTTAGGGAAAGCCTGGCAACGTCTTCGTCGGTGTGGTCAGCCGCCTGGACTCTCTGGTGTCCGGCACGCTGATCCTGGCGCGGACCAGCAAAGCCGCCAGCCGGTTGTCGGAGCAGTTCCGCGAGCAAACGACCGACAAACGCTATCTGGCGTGGGTCGAAGGTCGCTTTGCCGGCGCGGAGGAGTTCGTCGAGCTGTCAGACTGGCTGGCCAAAGATGAACCGCGGCAGCGCATGGCCGTGGTCAGCGAGGGCGCCGCCGGTTCGCAGCTAGCGCGGCTCCGCGTGCGCACGCTGCGCGTCGAGCCCGCGCGGTCATTGCTGGAGATCGAACTGCTGACCGGTCGCAAGCATCAGATTCGGCTCCAACTCGCCCAGCGCGGCCATCCGATTCTCGGCGACCAGAAGTACGGAGCTCGCACCCCGTTTCCGCGAGGCATCGCCCTGCACTGCCAAGCCGTCACGATCCAACACCCGACCCGCAAAGTTTCGCAGACCTTCACCGCTCCGATTCCGAACACGTGGCCCAAGGTCGGGTAGTGCGACTGCCAACGCTCGGGCCTTTGCCCGAGCATCAGCGAGCGATCGCGCCTTACTTGGCGAGCGATCGCGGTTTACTTGGCGTAGGCAGCGCCTTTGATCTTGGTGCGGATTCGGCATAGATAGCTGTCGGCCGTGATGAACAGCGTCGATCCATCTTCGCCGAACGTGCAGTTGCTGGTCTTCTGTCCGGTTCGCAGTTTGCCCAGCACCTTGCCTTCGGGTGAGAAGATCCACACGCCGCCTGGACCGGTGGCCCACAGGTTGCCATCGGCGTCGACTGCCATGCCATCGGGCAGACCGGGGTTCTCGTCGCCTACTTCGCTGGTCGCATCAAAGAAGACCTTCCCCTTGCTGAGCGTACCATCAGCCTTGACCGGGAACTCCATCCAGATGGCTTTCTTAGGGTCGGACTGGGCGACATACAGCGTCTTCTCGTCGGGAGAGAATCCGATGCCGTTGGGACGTTCGAGGGCTTGCGAGAGGAGTGTCAGCTTGCCGTCGCTGCTCACGCGGTAGACGCCGCAGAAATCGAGCTCGCGCCGCGGATCGTCATAGCGTTGGGGCAACCCGTAGGGTGGATCGGTAAAGTAAATATCACCGTTGCTCTTCAGGGCGGCATCGTTGGGACTGTTCAGGCGTTTACCCTGATAGCGGTCGGCCAAGGTCAGTTTGCCTCCATCCTTGGTCAGCACGCTGACGCGGCGGTCGCCATGCTCACATAGGACCAACCGCCCTTGTGCGTCGACAATCAATCCGTTGCTGCCTGGTTCCAGGCCGTAATACGTTACGCCGGTGTAGCCCGACGGGCACATGAACAGCGATACGCCATCCTTTTCCGTCCAGCGGAAGATGCTGTTGCGTGGAATGTCCGAGAACAGCAAATGCCCGTTTTTCGCACCACCGATCCACAACGGGCCTTCGGTCCAAGTAAATCCTTCGGCCAGCACTTCGATGCTGGCGTCTTTGGCCAAGAGTTTGTCCAGTCCTGGATCGGTGCGTTCGACGGAGCCTAGTTTCATTTGTGCAAATCCAGCCGTCGAAAGAATAGCGCTCAGCGCCAATGCGCAGCCGACGGGCAACTGCTGCCGGAGGACTGAAAAGAGAGACGAACAGAACTTTGCAATGCGCATGACAACAATCTCCAGGAGCATTGGACACAGGTGGGATTGGACGCCGAGGGGGCAGGCAGCATGTTAGCATAATCAGCCTCGGCGTTTGGAGTGAGCGAGGCTGGTGCGTAGCCCTCGACTCGCATCCCCGGGGGGCGCACACAACCTTTCTCGGGCCGCCCCCAAACCTTTGGGACCGCTCGTCGAAAATGGCGGACGCGGCGAGGGCGCGGCAGACGCAGAGGCTGGACTTACGTGGTC
This sequence comes from Aureliella sp., assembly GCA_051953155.1. Classification (GTDB taxonomy): domain Bacteria; phylum Planctomycetota; class Planctomycetia; order Pirellulales; family Pirellulaceae; genus Aureliella. Next base: position 2,820 of record JBQCJB010000493.1, read on the forward strand.
AGCGGCAAGGGGCTGGCGGCGAAGTTCGCGTAGGTAGTTGCCAGGGCGCTCGGGTCGATGGCGGCGTGGCCCAGCAAACATCGCAGACGCCCGCGACGAATGACTCCCTTTTCCATAAAGTTGCCGAACAGTCGGATGCGGTTGCCCGAGCCCGAGCCGGGGTCCGCGCCGAGCTATTCTGCCTGGGTACTGTCGCTGGGATGGACGAAGATCGCGATCGCGGCTGACGGCGTACGACAGCAGAGCGCGGCGAGCGTATCAGCCGCCGCTGGTCGGCCGTCGCTGTCGGCGGCCGACCCACTGCCCCCGGGCACGCTGTTGGCCACTTCCAGCGGGGGCTGCGAATCGAGCAGTTGATGTTGCACGCTCAACCCGAGATCGAGCCCGCCCTCG
>JBQCJB010000494.1:0-2686 GCA_051953155.1 Aureliella sp.
CCAGAGCAATAAGCGGCGAGTCGAATTGCCGCTGGCGGTTGCCTGAGTTTTTCGACAGTCATCTTCGCAGCATAAGCAGCCATTTTGAACTTCCAGCACGTTTGCATTGAGTCGATCGGGTTCCAACTCCCTCCGCACATCGTCACCTCTCTGGAACTGGAACGCGGCCTGGCGCCGACCTACCAGCGATTGCGGTTGCCCGAGGGGCGATTGGAGTTGATGAGCGGCATCGCCGAGCGGCGGTTTTGGGACAAGGGAACTCCGATCAGCGGCCCGAGCAGCGTCTCGGCTCGCGCGGCTCTGGATGCCTCCGGGATTCCGGCTGAGAAGATCGGTTGCCTGATTCACGCCAGCGTCTGCCGCGACTATCTCGAACCGGCGACCGCCTGCCGAGTGCATGCGGCGTTGGGGCTGAGCCCAAACTGCTGGGTCTACGATGTCTCGAATGCCTGTCTCGGGCTGCTGAGCGGGATGGTGCAAATCGCTCAGCTCATCGAAGCCGGAGTGATCGAAGCGGGCATCGTCGTCGGTACCGAGAGCGGCCGCAATCTGGTCGAGGCGACGATCGAAGCCCTCAACGCCGATCCGAGCCTGACGCGGCAGACGATCAAGCCATCGTTTGCATCGCTGACCATCGGTTCGGGAAGCTGTGCAGTGCTGCTGGCCAGCAGCCGCATCAGCCGCACTCAGAACCGTTTGACCACCGCCGTGGCCCGGGCGGAGTGCGAGCATCACGAACTGTGCCAGAGCGAAGGGGATCGAGCTGGAGCCGGCATGCAGCCGCTGATGCAAACCGATAGCGAACAACTGCTGCACGCAGGCGTTGCCGTCGGCAGTCGAACTTTCGAAAGCTTGCTGGCAACTTCGGGGCACTCGCGGCAGGACTTCGACCGTACGGTGTGCCATCAAGTTGGCCAGGCGCATCGCCGCCTGATGCTCGACACCTTGGGAATGCCGCATGAGAGCGATGTTTCAACGTTTCATTGGCTGGGCAACACCGGTTCGGTCGCGCTGCCGATGGCGCTGGCCGCGGGGATTCTCAGCGGGCAGATCAGCGGCGGCCAACGCGTGGCATTGCTCGGCATCGGTTCAGGGATCAATTCGGTGATGCTCGCAACCGAGTGGCAGCGTCCGCAAGTGGCCGGCGAGTTAGACGAAGCGGCCGAGAAACGGCTGGGGCGCTGCGCGAGTCTAAGCTCATGACTCCCTGGCAGCGGCTGAGCAGGCGGACGCTGTCGGTTGCGGCCATTCGCCAGGTCGATCGCATCGCCATCGAAGAATTCCATATGCACTCGTTGGTGCTGATGGAGAATGCCGCCGCGGCTTGCGCGGGCTGGTTGATCGAACGCTACGATCGGCCGCAGCGAACCGTGATCTTATGCGGCCGCGGCAACAATGGCGGCGATGTCTTGGCGATCGCGAGGCATTTGAAGTTGGCTCTCTGGCCGGTCGAGGTCGTCGTGCTCGGCCTCGAAGAAAAACTTTCGGCCGATGCGCTGGCCAATTGGCGCATCCTGACCGCTCGCAGTCGGCGGGACTGCACGCTCGCAAGCCCAAACGGTGGCGACAGCCAAGGCGTCGCGGGTTCCGGTCCTGCCGACGAGCAGCTCGCGCGGTTCGCTCACGGCCTCGAGTCAGCCGAAGTGATCGTCGACGCGATGCTCGGATCGGGGGCCAGTGGTCAGCCGCGACCGCCGCTGGATCGCTGGATCGCGCTGGCCAATCGAGCCGGCGGCGAGCGGATCGCCATCGATATCCCGACAGGGCTGGACGCTCAGACCGGCCAAGTTGCCCAAGTCGCGTTTCGTGCTCGAGCGACGCTGACCTTCGTGGCCCTCAAACCCGGTTTTCAGGCCGCAGCGGCTCGAGAGGTCCTGGGAGAAGTGGCGGTGATGCCGATCGGCATTCCAGCTGAACTGGTCGAAGAGTTATTGGCTCAGTCGGAGTCTTCGGGGCCAGCCGGTGGCTCGTAGCTGAACTCTTGCCACTTGACGGCGTAGTCCATCGGTTCGATCCGCAGGACCAGGTCACCGTTTTGGAATAGTCGCACGGTGCCGCTGGACTGGCTGATGACGATTGCCACGGCTTTGGTCGTTTGCGAGATGGCGGCCCCGGCCCAGTGGCGCGCGCCCAGCCCTTTCGACAGGGTTAGATCGGCGTGCTTGACCTCGATAATCTGGCGGCTCTTTTCGACGACGCCGTCGGGCGAAACGACGAAGGCTCCGTCCATCTGCGCGATTTCTTTGATGTCTTCGCGGACGCGCGGGTCGAACAGATTGCGATTCTTGCGATGGTATCCCTTCAGCGGATCAAAACCGCTGTCCTTGCAGTGGGCCAGCACGCGGCGCGTATCGCCGATGACAAACATCGTGCCGACCTTTTTGCCCTCGCGACCTTCGCGGCCAATTTGCGTCGCCAGGTCGATGACCACTTTCAAGCTCTTCAGCGGGACGCTGCTCTCCAGACGCTGCAGATCGCGCGAGGTCAAACGCCGCATGCGGTCGTCCAAGCGGATCAGGCTGATCGAGTCGACCTTCTGGTGTTCAAAGCCGCTATAGACGGCGATCACGTCGCAGTTGTTTTGCAGCACCTGATCGGCGACCGCTTCCAGCAAAGCGTGCTGCAGACGCTCGAGCAACGGAGATTTCTCTTTGTTCAGCGGCAGCGGGATCAGTCCGGCCTCTTT
>JBQCJB010000495.1:0-4302 GCA_051953155.1 Aureliella sp.
CCCGGCGAGGATCAAGTCGCCGCGACCGTCGCAGGCGCTCTGCCAGACGACTTGCTTGCTCTGGCTGTCGACGCAGCGCAGGATCGGCTGGTCCTGTTCCACGTCGGCCGCATAAATGCGGTCGGCCGCCAGGACCGGTTCGTTGCAGCGGAAAGCTGTTTTGACTCCCTTGGAGAGCGAAAACTCGTGCGTTCCCCGGTCGCGCGTGTGAACGAACCACGAATCACGATTGGCCGCCAGGAACGAACCGCCAATGCCCTTACCGCCGGCGTTGAGTTCGAAATAGAGCAACTTGCCGGTGTGGCGATCAAAGGCGGCGGGCACGGAGCGACCGCCCGGAACCAGCAGGACGTCTGCTGTTGCGACCAAGGCGCCTTGCGGCGCGACGCCAGCGAACGAAGGCGTGCTGTGCGGTTGTTTGATGTACTGGGAACCGGTTTCATCGTTGACCCACACGACCTGGCCAGTTTTCGCATCGAGCGCGGTGATGAAGGTGCCCATGAAGGGCCAGATGCTGGCCGCGCAGTACACCTTGCCATCGCGAACCACCGGCCCGCCGCGCATGGGCCAAGCCGAGATCAGGCGTTGGTTGCCGAGGATTTGACGGGCGCTCGGTCCGGCACGAAAACTCCACAGCAGCGATCCATCTGCGGCGCTGAGGCAATAGAGCTGCCCATCATCGCTGGCGAAAAAGACACGGTCCTGCCAAGCCACCGGGGGCAGACGCACGGGACCGCCTGCAAAGAACGACCAGAGTTCTTCACCGCTGGCCAAGTCGTAGGCGACCAGTTTGTCGCGGTCGTTAAAACCGAGGAAGAGTCGACCGTCCTTGATGACCGGTTCGAAAACGCGGTCGTAGGTCATCAGGTCGAGATTCAGCGCGTCATCCCAAGCTGGCTTGCGCGGGCCTAGAGTCAGGCTCCAATGGAGCTGCAGATCCTCGGGCAAGCGTTCGGTGGAAGCCGCGCTGCGCTCGGCATCATACCGCCACATCGGCCAGTCGTCGGACCAGGCCGACGACGGCAGATGAGTCAGAGCGAACATCGCTCCGACGACCAGCACACCGATCCACGTTCGCATCATCAACGCCCTTGCTCGCAGTCCTCGTTCGGCCCGCGAACATTATGACGCAAACGCGAGAGGTGTGCAGCCGGAAAATCAGGACCGCTCGGGTTGCTCGGCTCGCTCTGCTGCTGGGCGATCGCCCTCCTCTTCCTCGCGCGCCCCGCGTCGGTCACCGCGCTGTTCACGCTCCGGCCTGCCACGCTCCGGGTTGCCACGCTCTGCGCCGTCACGCTCCGGACCGCCGCGTCCTGGACCGCGACCGTCTCTAGGTCCCGCGCCTGGCCCGGGGCCTGGTCCGGGGCCTCGATCCGGGCCTGCGCCCATGCCAGGGCGGCGGGTGATGAAGTCGCCGATAAACTTCTTCAGTTCTTCCTTGTTCAGTTGACCATCTTTATCGGCGTCAAATTCCAAGGCGTGAGCCAACATCCGTTCCGCCACCTGCTCAGGCGAACCAGCTTGAGGTCCACGATCACCGGGACCACGCTCACCGGGACCACGCTCGCCGGGACCACGATCACCGGGACCACGCTCACCAGGACCACGATCGCCAGGACCACGCTCACCAGGACCACGCTCACCGGGACCACGCTCACCAGGACCACGATCGCCAGGACCACGATCGCCAGGACCACGATCGCCAGGGCCACGACGGGCGTCTTCGGGGTGATGCGGCGGATGGGGCGGGGCGAACTCGTTTTCCGTCAGCTTGCCATCCTCGTTCTTGTCGAGCTTAGCCAGCGCGGCGGTGGCCTTCTCGAGCTCTTGAGCCGAGATCACATGGTCGCCGTCGGCATCGAGCGCTTCGACGATCGGGCTGGCCGGCGGTGGTGGTGGCGGTGGCGGCGCGGGCGGGTGATGAGGTCCGTGTGGGTGCGCGCCCGGCGGAGGCGGCATGCCCGGTCTGCCTTCCGGCCCGCGCTCGGGGCCTCGATGCTGCCCTGGTCGCCCCGGATCGCGCGCCTCGGGATCACCCCCTGGGCCGCGCGGCGGCTGAGCCACCACGACACCGCAGCCGATCGCCAGGATGCCTAAAACTGATAACCAGCGTCTCATCTTTCATCTCTCCGGTCTTTGAGTTCGGATCGCCAGAAGATTCTCGCGCGGCCAGTCCGCCGCACACGCGAGCCATCTTAGAGAACTCGAGCTTAAGAGAAGATGAAGCCGCCGAGGCCCGCCAAAAATCGTTGACCTCGATCTCGGCCCGGCAGACTCGGCCCGTGGGCCGACTTCGAAGAGCTCTCACTGACACTGTCTATTCCAACAGGTATGATTGGCGAATGCGAAACCATTTAACAACTGCGGCGGCCTGGATCGTGATCAGCCTGATCGGGTGTCGAGGCAAAAGCCCAGCGCCCTCCGTACCTGCGCAGCCTGAACGCCCCTCGGTGGTCTTTAGCGATGTCACCGCGCAGAGCGGTCTGTCAGTCACTTATGCCAATGGCGAAAGCGCCGGCGAGTGCAGCATCGTCGAGTCCTTAGGCGGCGGAGTCGGGCTGCTGGACTTTGATCGTGACGGGCACGCCGACTTGATGTTCCCCGGCGGCGGACAGATCCGATCCGGCGAGCCCTTAACGGGTTTGCCGAGTACGCTCTGGCGCAACGTAGGAGACATCGCGTTCCAAAACGTTTCCGTCGGCGCCAGGTTGCCCGTGCCGCGCACGCTGACGCATGGCTGCGCGGCTGCGGACATCGACAACGATGGCTTCGTCGACATGTTGGTGACCGGATACAGCGGGTTGCAGCTCCTGCATAACCAGGGCGACGGAACCTTCGTCGAGACCACGGCTGACGCGGGCTTGACCGACAGCCTGTGGAGTACGAGTGCAGCCTGGGGAGATTTCAATCAAGATGGCAACGTCGATTTGTACGTGGCTCATTACGTCGATTGGTCTTGGTCCAAGCATCCCCAATGCCCGTCGCCGAAAAAGGGCGTCAACGATATTTGCTCGCCAAACGAGTTCAGCCCACTTCCCGATTCGCTTTACATGAGCAACGGGGACGGGACGTTCCAAGATTTCACCGAGGAAGCCGGTCTCGACCATGGTGGCAAGGGGCTCGGCGTTATCGTGGCAGATTTCAATCGCGACCAACGCGTCGACATCTATGTCGCCAACGACACCACCAACAATTTTCTCTATCGCAACGACGGGGGCGGGCGCTTTACCGATATTGGCCTGACCAGTGGAACGGCCGTCGATGGCAACGGCACGCCCAACGGCAGCATGGGCTTGGCGGTTCTAGACTTTAACGAAGACTTGGCGCCCGACATTTGGGTGACCAACTACGAGAACGAATCGTATGCGCTTTATTTGAACAGCGGTAACGAATCTTTCGCCTGGGCGACGGATCGCGCCGGCTTGACCGCGCTCGGAAAGCTGTTCGTCGGCTTCGGCACGACCGCTGGCGATTTCGACAAGGACGGGGACGAAGACCTGGTGGTTGCCAACGGGCACGTGATCCTCCATCCCGCCCAGTCGCAGCTCGAGCAGCACGCCGTGTACCTGGAAAACGCGCAATCCGGAACCGCGCGACGGCTGACGAGTCTTGATTTCACCGAGGGTTACTTTTCCGCTCGGCACCGAGGTCGCGGGCTGGTCGCCGGTGACATCGATCTCGATGGCGATTTGGATCTCGTCTTCACCAACGTCCAGGAGCCCGCGGCCATTCTGCGTAACGATACGCCGTCGGACGGATACCTGGTGCAAGTGGAGTTGGTCGGTGTGCGCGAGAACCGCAATGCGATCGGTGCGGCCTGCGTTTTGGAGACGAGTCTCGGCAAGACCTTCCGCTGCGTTGCGGGTGGAGGAAGTTATCTGTCTCAAGGCGACTACGTCATGAGCTGGGGCCTCTTACCGACCGAGAAAGTCGTCCAGTTGACCATCCAGTGGCCCGACGGCACCCAGCAAACCGTCCGCGACCTCACACCCGGCCAGGTCAATACCATCGCGCAAAAGTAGGACAGCCGTCCCGGCTGTCGAGCGCAACCGATTCCTCAAGTAGGACAGCCGTCTCGGCTGTCTTGCGCAACCACCTAGCCTGACAATGCGCTATTCTCAAGCACGCAATTGGTTGCGAGCGAAGCTTTGCGGTACTGCTCGCCCCTCACCCCCCAGCCCCCTCTCCCCGAAGCGGGGCGAGGGGGAGCCAGTTCGGATTTTCTCTCCGTAAAGCCCTCAAGTAGGACAGCCGTCTCGGCTGTCGAGCGCAACCACTCAACCTGAGAATGCGTTCTGCTCA
>JBQCJB010000496.1:0-2293 GCA_051953155.1 Aureliella sp.
GGCGATACCGCCGACGAGTTGCCTGCCGTCTTCGTCTTGCATGACGAACTTGGAGCACACGACCTGGTGCACGTTGCCGCCGGGCAATTGAAGGGTCTGCGTCCGCTGGCTGATGTCCTTTCCGTCCAGGGCCGCCTGGTCGCTCGCGTGCAACTGATCGGCGACGCTTTCTGGCCAGAGTTCGTGGTTCGTCTTGCCGAACCAGTCGGCTCGTCCGAGTATTTTTTGCAAGCTGGGATTGGCATACAGCAGCCGTCCCTGTTCGTCTTTGATGAACGCGGGGGTCGGCATGTTGTTCATGAACAATTCGAAGCGGGCTTCGGCGACTGCCAGTTGCCGCTCGGTTCGAACAGCCCGGAGCACGCGTTCGACCGCGGTGGGCAAGTAGTGGAGGTAGTCGGTCGATTTCGGCACGAAGTCGCGCACGCCGTGGCGCATAGCGCCGATCACGGTGGCTTCGTCGCTAAAGCCGGTGACGAGAATCACGGGTACGTCGAGCCCCGAAGCATGGATCTGCGCACAAAGATCAAAGCCCGTTTCGCCGTCGGGCAATCGCAGGTCGGCGATCAGCAGATCGATCGTCTCACTCAGGATGATGGCCATGGCATCCTTGACGCCGCTGGCACTGCGCACGCCGAAGCCTCGGCGTTCCAGCGCTCGTCGCTCGAGCACGGCCACGCCCTCGTCGTCCTCAACGATCAGCACGGTATCTGTACGGCCCTGTGGCATGACCAACTCCCGAATTTAATTTTCAGGGGGAATTTGAACGACTTGCAGAAACAGCCCCAGCCGCTTGACAGCCTCGACGAAGTCTTCGTACTGGACGGGTTTGGTGATGTACACGCTGCAGCCGTGTTCGTAGCAGCGTTCGACTTCGCGCGGATCGTCGGTCGTCGTCAGCATGATGATCGGGATCTTGGCGGTCGCCGGATCGGCTTTGACGCGCCGCAGGACTTCGAAGCCGTCGACGCGAGGCATGTTGATATCGAGGACTAGCAGCAGTGGGTCGCCGCTGGCCGGACGGTCCACGTATGCGCCCTCGCGAAACACATAGTCGAGCGCCTCCTGGCCGTCGGTGACGCGGAAGACGTCGTTGGCGATACCGGCCCGCGCCAGGTTGCGGGTGATCAGCAGCGCATGGCCGTCGTCGTCTTCCGCCAGCAGGATGCCAATCGATTCCGACTTCATCGCGATTTCCTTCCCTCAGACCGCGGTAGCCGACGGTTCCGTACTCGAGGCTCGATCATCGACCGCCGCGCATTGCGGCAAGCCCACATAAAACGTACTTCCGCAACCTTCTTGCGACTCGACACGGATGGTTCCTTTGTGCCGCTCGACGATCCTGCGGACGATCGCCAAACCCATGCCGTCGCCCGGTGCCCGCTGCGGATGGAATCGCTTGAACGTGTCAAACACTTTGGCCTGATAGGCCTCCGGGATGCCCAAGCCGTTGTCCTTGACAAAGTAAACGCGCAGCCCGCCTTCGGGAGCTGCTTCGCCGATCTCAATCCTACCGGCGCGCTGCGGATCGAGATACTTCACTGCGTTGCCGATCAGGTTGGCAAACAGCTGCTCGAGCGCCGTCTCGTCACCGAGACTGGTCGACATCGGGCCGACGCTCACCTCGACCTGCCGCTCGGTCAACGTCGCATGCATCGACTCGATGATACCGCTGACCAGCCCGCGCATGTCGACAGGCTGAAAATGGTACTCGACGCGCCCGATGCGGGACAGATGGAGCAGGGCATCGATGATGCTACTCAAGCGTTTGACCGCGGCCTGGATAAAGTGGATCGACTCGCGAAAGTCGTTGTCGAGCATGCGGCTGGCCCGGGCATTCAGCGGCCCGGGCAGGCCGGCCTCCTCGATCAACTCGCGCAGTTCGGTCGCCGTCAGGCTCAGTTCATTACTGAAACCTTCTAAATTGACCAGCGGCGAACGCAAGTCATGCGACACGCTGTACACGAACATTTCGTTTTCTTGACTCTTTTGCTGCAGATCGTGGTTGGCCTCGGCCAGTTCGGCGACGCGTTGGTTGATGCGTTCCTCCAGATCGATATTTAGCTCGGCCAACTGCCGCGCGGCGCGCAGCTTCTCTTCATCGGCTCGGTTTAGAGCGCCGGCCGTGACCAGGATCGCCATCGACAGCATGATCGCATTGAGAATGACCATCAGCGTCACACCGAATTCGAGATTGATGATGCCGATCCGTTCGCTCACGAGCCGCACAAAGCCGATCACGCAGGTGGTCGCGATCGCCGCCGGCAACAATCGCCGCGCCATCACGCTGCCG
>JBQCJB010000497.1:0-4388 GCA_051953155.1 Aureliella sp.
CGCGCGAAAGGTCGCGATCGACCAGGTTATGGATCAGCGACACCAGCACCCGCGCTCCACTGCACCCCAGCGGATGCCCGAGGGCGATCGAACCGCCGCGGACATTCACGCGCTCGGGGTCAAGCTGCAATTGATCGATGCAGGCCAGCATCTGCGCGGCGAACGCTTCATTGATTTCGAACAAGTCGACGTCCGCGATGTCGGTGCCGGTCTTTTTCAGCAGCCGGTTCACAGCTCCGACCGGCGCGGTGAAAAGTCGTTGGTGGTCGTCGGCAAAGTGACAATGGCCGACGATGCGGAATGCCCAGTCGGTCGCCAGCGAGCGACGAGTCGCGGCATCGACGACGACCAGCGCTGCCGCTCCGTCGCTGAGCGTCGAAGCGTTGCCGGCGGTCACGGTCGGCTGGTACGCCGATTCCTCACTCTCCAGCAATGCCGATCCGAAGACTGGGTTCAGGCGAGCGAGGGATTCGAGGTTGCAGTCCGGTCGAGGGCCTTCGTCGGCAGCCACCACTTGCGATTTGCCGCGGAGCTCCAGCGTGACCGGTGCGATCTCGGCGGCCAGCGCGTCGCGAGCCTCGCTGGCGCGGAGATGGCTGCGCACGGCCCACTGGTCTTGCAGCTGCCGCGAGAGTTTGGATTGTTGAGCCGTCCACTCGGCAATGCAGCCCATGGCCAAATCGACTTTCGCGCACCGCAGTCCGTCCAATTCCACGGCATCCAGCAGCGGTTGGTCGCCATATTTCCAGCCCGTGCGGCCGCTGCGCAGGAGATGCGGCGCTTGGCTCATGCTCTCCATGCCACCGGCGATGACTCTTTCATATTCGCCCGCCCGGATAGCCATATCGGCCAGCATCACGGCGTAAAGTCCCGAACCACAGACTTTGTTGACCGTGACCGCACCGACGCTGGCTGGCAGACCGGCCAAGGTACTGGCTTGGCGGGCAGGCGCTTGCCCGACGCCGGCCTGAATGACTTGGCCCATGATCACCTGGTCGACCGAGTCCAGGGGCAACTCGGCGCGGCGCATGGCCTCGGCAATCGCCACTCCACCCAGATCGACCGAGCGGAGGGTCGAAAGGCTGCCCAGATACTTGCCCAGCGGAGTCCTGCAGCCGGAAACGATGTACGAACTTGACATAATGCCCTCGTTGCCCACACACTTCGTCTCTTAATTGGCTCAGCATATCGACTCGAAATCGCGCAGTGAATCCCTTAAACTCAGTCGGCCCCGCACCGCATGCTTCGAAGCGGAGCAACTTTTCACCCACAGAGTGCATCGCAGCTTGAGGCACATCGGCATGGCAGAATTGGTGATCGTCGAAACCGCTCGCCCTGGAATGGCACTGCTGACGCTCAATCGTCCCGACCGGCGCAATGCTCTGTGCATCGCCCTGTTGAGTGAGCTGTGCGAGCAGATTGAATCGCTGGCGGCGGACGAGAATTTCCGAGTAATCGTGCTGCGTGGCGCAGGCCCCATTTTTTCGGCGGGCCTCGACCTGGCCGAGGCCGCCGATGATGCCCTGGTCGAGGAATCTGCCAGCGCCGTCGCTCGGGCGTTCCAAACGCTGCGCACGACGCGGTTGATCGCCATCGCTGCGGTTCATGGCGGCGCGTACGCAGGTGGCGCGGGCTTGATGGCGGCTTGCGACATGGCGATCGGAACCCACGACACGCAGATTTGTTTCCCCGAAGCCCGACGAGGCCTCCTGCCGGCGCTGGTCTGCGAAGTCCTGCGCAGCAAAGTTCGCAACGGCGATCTGCGAGAACTGATGTTGGTCGGAAACGCGATCGACGCCGAACGCGCGCAGCAGATCGGTCTTTTTCAACGAGTCGTCGACCCCGAAGATTTGATCGCAACAGCGCTCAAAATGGCTGACGGCATCCTGGCCGGCGGCCCGAAGACGATCGAAGCCACCAAGACTCTGCTCAACCAGACGTATGCCGGGGGAACTCCTTTGTCGAACCCCGAAATGATCGATGTCCACCTGCAAGCTCGCCGGAGCGCCGAAGCCGAAGAGGGGCTGGCTGCCTTTCTGGAAAAGAGAATGCCGCGCTGGTTGAGCTCCTGATCGGTTATGCCGTCTGGATGCGGGCTACATCCTGCAGGCCGAGCTCTTCGATGCTGATCTCGCGCATGCGGTACTTTTGAATCTTGCCAGTGACCGTCGAGGGAAAGGCGTCGACGAACTTCCAATAGTGCGGCACTTTAAAGTGGGCCAGCTTGCCTTGGCAAAACGTTTTCAGATGCTCGGCTGTGGCGGTGCGACCGCTGCGCAGGCGTACCCACGCCATGACCTCTTCGCCGAACTTGCGATCAGGCACGCCGATGACCTGCACTTCCTCGACATCCGGATGCTGATACAGTACCTCTTCGATCTCGCGAGGATAAACGTTCTCGCCGCCGCGAATAATCAAATCGCGCAGTCGTCCCGTGACGTGAAAATAACCGTTCGGCTCGCGCTTGCCCAAGTCACCCGAGTGCAGCCAGCCTTCGGCGTCGATCGCTTCGGCGGTCTTCTCCGGCAGGTTGAAGTAGCCCAGCATCACATTGTGGCCGCGGCAACAAAGTTCGCCGGAATGTGAATCGTCCAAGTCGCGGCCCGTCTCGGGATCGACGATCTTGACCTCGACGCCCGGCAGGGCGGTGCCGACACTCGCGACGCGCAGCTCCAGCGAATCGTCGACGCGCGTCTGCGTCATCAAGGGCGACGCTTCTGTCTGACCGTAGCCAATCGTCATTTGTGCCGCGCCCATGTCGCGAGCCACACGCTTCATCAACTCGATCGGACAGGGACTGCCGGCCATGATCCCGGTCCGCAGGCTCTTCAGTCGCCGCTGGGGAAAATCGGGATGTTCCAGCATCGTGATGAACATCGTCGGAACGCCATAGACCGCGGTCGAGCGCTCGCGCTCGATCGCCTGCAAGGTGGCCGCGGCCTGAAACGTCTCCGCGGGAAAGACCATTGCCGCTCCATAAACAATCGAGCACAGCGTCCCCAGCACGCAGCCAAAGCAGTGGTACAGAGGCACAGGAATGCAGATGCTGTCCTGGGAAGACAATTGTTGGTTCAGTCCGGCATAGTAGGCATTCAGCAGTACGTTGCGATGGGACAGCATGGCTCCTTTGGGAAAACCGGTTGTGCCTGACGTGTATTGGATATTGATCGGATCGGAGCAGCTGAGTCCTTGCTCGGCCTCGTGCAGTTGTTGAGCGGAAATCGGTTCGCCCCGGGCGAGCAGTTGTGCCCAGGTGATCGTGCCTGGTTGTTCCGCGCCGCGGAGCGTGATGATCCACTGAAGATGCGGGAACTTTGTCGAACCGAGCTCGCCGGCCGGTCGCGTGGCCAGTTCGGGAACCGCCTGGTGGAGCGCTGCAAAATAGTCGGTCGTTTTAAACTGGTCGATCAGCGCCAACCCGCGCAGCTGGGCCTGTTCGAGCACGTATGCCAGCTCGGGCGTGCGGTACGAAGGATTGATTGTGACCAGGACGACGCCGATGCGGGCCGTGGCAAACTGGAGCACGACCCACTCGGGCACATTGGTAGCCCAGACGCCGAAGTGGTCGCCGCGGCGAAAGCCTAAAGCCAGTAACCCGCAGGCGGCGCGATCGACCAGCGCGTCCAGTTCACTCCAGCTCCAACGCACATCTTGGCTCGAGAAGACGGCCGCCGTGCGGTGAGGATACTTGCGAGCCGTTTCACGCAGTACTTCTCCGATCGTGCGGCCATCCACCCATGGGGCGGCTGGGGACGCGTCATCCAGTGGCATCGTCAGCAGGGCCTGAGCTAATGCTTTACCCTGAGCATCGTTGCGAAGGCCGCGGCGCAGAGTCCCGCGGAGGAGGAAATTGAAACCGTGTAAGTTCGGCATCTCGTAGCGCTGGACCGAGTCGACTCCGATCGGTTCGAAAAAGCGTTGCACGCGCTCGGCCGTCAACCACTCGCGGAGCCGCGCGTACTCTGCCGGCGCTCGCGCCAGAATGCCGATGTTGGCGCTCGTCCCTTTGTCGCCGCTGCGCCCATAGGCAAGGTCCGCCAGCCGTGGCGCCGCCGCCACGGGAGCCGCCTCGGTTCGATGACGCCGCCCATGCGACTGGCGCCCGGGCAGCTCCTCCGAAGCGGCTGAGCGGTGGATTGCAGGTGCGTGAGCTGTCGCGGGAACGCGCTGCACGGCTGGGGATGACGGCGCAGTGGGTGCGGGACTGGTCAAGTAGGCGACGTGCGGCGTGACACGCTCGGCTTCGACCAGGCAAGGCCAGTAGCGGAATAGTGGGTGCACGCGCGGACGCCCCTCCGCGTAGCCCGTCGTGCCTGGCGGACCCGCAGTCACCAGCGGCATCAGCTCGCGCGTGAATCGTTCGACGGAAGACCGGTCATCGGACTCGA